>DASYVW010000512.1:0-7617 GCA_035936675.1 Gemmatimonadales bacterium | reverse complement strand
CGACCCCCTGCGGCATCGCCGTCGCGCCGTCAGCCGCGGAAGCCTTCAGCAAGGCGCGCTCGACCGATCCCTTGTCGGCCTTTGGCTCGGTGGTGGCCTTCAAGACGGTGGTGGACCAGACGACGGCCAGGGCGATGAGCGATCTGTTCGTCGAGGTCGTCGTAGCGCCATCATTTCATGCCGAGGCGCTCGATGTGTTCGCCGCGAAGAAGCAGCTCCGGGTAGTCGAGCTGCCGGTGAGCGACGGCGCCCCGGCGCTCGACTTCAAGCGGGTGCGAGGCGGGTTCCTGGTCCAGGACCAATTCCGATTCGACGCCTCGGAGCGGGGCTGGAAAGTGGTGACGAAGCGGCAACCCACGGATGCGGAGTGGAACGACCTCCGCTTCGCCTGGGCCGCGGTCGCCAGCATCAAATCCAATGCGATCCTCCTCGCCCGGAACGAGATGGCGATCGGCATCGGCGCCGGTCAGATGAGCCGGGTGGACAGCGCCTTCCTGGCGGTGCACAAGGCGCAGCAGCAGGGCCACGACACCTCCGGCAGCGTCCTGGCGTCAGACGGCTTCTTCCCGTTTCCCGACGGTGTGGAGCAGGCGGCGGCAGCGGGGGTGAAAGCGATCATCCAGCCGGGTGGGTCGATTCGCGACCCGGAGATTATCGAGGCGGCCGAGCGCCACAGCATGACGATGGTCACGACGGGCAAGCGACAGTTCAGACACTAAGCGGTGAGAGGTGAGCGGTGAGCGGTGAGCGGGAACTGAATCCTGTGGTTTCCGAGCGGCCACCTTACTTGTGGGCGTTCGTGACGGCGGTTGTAGTGTTGGTGATCTATCTCGCTACGCTGGCTCCAACCACGGCGTTCTGGGATACCTCCGAGTACATTGCCGCAGCCAAGGTGCTCGGGATCCCCCACCCTCCCGGCAACCCACTCTTCGTCATCCTCGCGCACACGTTCGGGCTCCTGCCACTCGCCGCCTCGTACGCGGTGCGGATCAACCTGTTCGCGGCAGCCACCAGCGCCGGGGCGGCTGGACTCTGGTTCCTGGTCGCTGAGCGCTGGCTGCGGACGATCGTGCCTCATCGCTGGGCCCGCTACGGGGCTGCCTTCGGCGGGGTGCTCGTCGGTGCTACGTCGTGGACGGTGTGGAACCAATCGACCGTGAACGAAAAGGTCTACACCCTCTCGTTGCTGTCGATCGCGCTGGTCATGTGGCTCGTGGTACGCTGGGGCGACGACGAGCCGGGTACCCACCGTGACCGGTGGCTGGTGCTGATTGCCTACGTGCTCGCGTTGACATCGACCAATCACATGATGGGGGTGCTCGCCGTTCCTGCCCTGGCGGTCTACGTCCTCTGGACCGACTGGCGCACCGTGCTCCGTCCTTGGGCTATCGTGACGTTTTATGCCTTGCTGCTGGCCGTGAGCGGAGAGTGGATCGCCATGCTCAACGGCGGCACCCTGGGACCGATTCTCATCCTGCTCACGCTCACGGTGCTCGGCTACGCGATCGTGAAGACCCCGCGCGACCCGCTGGTCTATCTTGGCCTTGCCGCGGTGGTGGTGGGCATCTCGCTCAACTATCTGTGGCTGCCGATGCGTGCGGCCCAGTTCCCGCCGATCAACGAGGGCGAGCCGGTTGGATTCCTGAGTCAGGCCCTTCAGGACGTGCTGAACCGGGTGCAATACGGCAAACCACCAATCACGCAGCGTCAGGCGACCTTCGTCGGGCAGCTGGGCAACTTCTGGCAGTACTTCTCCTGGCAGTTCGCCCGCGATTGGGGGCGGCTTGCCGCTGTTGCCACCGGTCTGTTTACGGCGCTCGGCCTGAGCGGGCTCTGGTCGCTGTGGAAGCACGACCGCCGGGCGGGTATCGCGGGCGTCGCGCTGCTCGGCACGCTGTCGGTCGGCCTGGTGTACTACATGAACTTCAAGTACGGCTACTCCCAGTATCCCGGTGAGCCGTCTCTCCCCCGTGAGGTGCGCGAGCGGGACTACTTCTTTCTCGCCTTCTACGCCGTGTTCGGGGCCTTCGTCGCCCTCGGGCTGGGTGCCCTGATGGAGCAGATCGTCCAGTTCCTCAGAGATCGGGGTACCCAAACCAGTCGGTGGGCTGCCGCCAGTCTGGTTCTGACGCTCGCGTTCATTCCGCTGCTGGGCAACCGCATCACCGCCAGCCGGGCACACGAGACCGTTCCCCGCGACTTTGCCTACGACATCCTCCAGTCGGTCGAGCCCTACGGCATCCTGATCACCGCAGGCGACAACGACACGTTCCCGCTTTGGTACGCTCAGGAGGTGGAAGGAATCCGGCGGGATGTGACGCTGGCGAATTTGTCGCTCATGAATACCCGGTGGCACCTGCGTCAGCTGCGGCGCCGCCCGACACCGGAATTCGATCCGGCCCAGGCAGCCGCACTCTGGAAGCCCAAGCCGGCCGAGTCGGGCGTGCCCCTCACCGACACAACGAAGAAAGCGACCGATGTCCCGATCAAATGGCCCCAGCCTCAGGAGCCGGTGTTCAGTCTGACCGAGCCCCAGCTGGACAGCCTGCCGGAGGCCATGCGCGTGCCGGACAAGGGTGGCGTCGCCTTCGATAGCTTGAAGATCGCCTTCGGGCAGGACGTCCTTCTGCTCCAGGATCTCGCGACCATCTTCCTCATTCGCGACAACATGGGGAAGCGTCCCATCTATTTCAGCTGGAGCGACGGTGGGTATCCCGATCAGACGCTGGGGCTGAGCGAGTACCTGGTATCGCAGGGCCTGGTGCGGAAGCTGATGCCGAAACCTGTCGTGCCCAATGCCTCGATCGTGCTGACCTCCAGTCTCGGCTATCTCGATCTGCCGCGGACTGAAAGGCTGCTCTGGGATGTGTATCACTGGCAGGCGGCCGCGCGGAACCGCCCCAGAGGCTGGGTGGACCCGCCGTCCGGATCGATCCTGCAGCTCTATGCGGTGGTGTACGGAGGGGCTTCAAAAGCCTTCGCGTCCGCCGGGCAAGCCACACAGGCAGCCCGAGCGGACTCGGTGGCAAAACAGGTGATGCGGAATCTGAGCCGGGAGAACCTCTTCTAGTCCACGTTCTTCGGCGGCACGCGGCCACCGTCGCGGCCAACGACATCGAGCCCTGCGGCGCCGCCGTTCCAGGTGGCCCAGGTCAGCGGGCATCCCTGGCCGAACGGCGGATTCGGATGCCCTGGCTTGCCGATCAGCTCGTGCAGCATTTCGTGACGCACCACCATCTCGTCCATCTGCCAGTCGCCGGCCAGGAAGATGTGATGGCTGGTTGTCCAGTGACCCGCGCACTGGCCGCTCGAGCAGGGAAAGCTGGAGCCTTCGATGACGGACCATTGGACCCGGTAGAAATTGCCGGTGAGTCCGGAGCAGGCCTCCGTCTTCGCCCACCACTCCTGGTAGACTGGTGGCGGAGCGAGCGGCTGATCCCCTTCGGGATCGAAGCCACATCCGCTTGTCGCAATCAGCAGGGCAGCGGCCCAGAACAGCCCGGGCGCCAATCGAATGCGTCCCATCTCTCCTCCGACGATCCAGTTGCCTGGGCAGGACTTTCAGGTTCACCCGGGTCATGTTCTGGTATCGGCAGGAGGGCGGAGGAACTGAAGAAGCCCCAGTGACGGCTGTCACATCTGGCGGCCTCCCGAGGTTGTACAAACGTGGGACGCAAATTCGACCACTCGAGGGAGGGTGTATGAAGACCGAGGCGGCACGGCTCGCAGGAGTATCGGTAGGACTCATGCTGCTGCTCGCGGCAACGGCGTGCCAGGGCAGGACAGACAATGCAGGACGTGACCAAAGCGCCGCGGCGAGCGCCGCCACTCCGGCTGATACCGGGACTCCGGCCCGTAATGGAGCATCGGCGGCCACTCCGAAAGGTGGGCTCGGCGATTCGAACATTGTCGCCTTGCTCGACGAGGCCAATATGGCCGACAGCGCAGCCGGAGCGGTGGCCCTCAAGAAGGCCACCAACCCGGACGTCAAGGCGTTTGCCAAGCTCATGATGGCGGAGCACCACGCGCTGCGGGTCGCGGGCCAGGAGCTGGCCAAGCAACTTGGCGTGACGCCGAAGCTGCCCGAGCGAGACCCGCTCGCCGGCTATCTCCGGAACGAGATGGACGCGCTAAAGAAGACAGCCAAGGGGGCTGAGTTCGACCAGACTTACATCGACCACGAGGTCTCGATCCACCAGGCCGTACTCGACTTTGCCAATCAGGCCCGGGTAACTACCCAGACCGCGGAGCTGAGGGGTCTGATCGAAAAGGCGGTTCCGGTCATCAAGAAACACCTGGATCAGGCACAGGAAATCCAGAAGAAGCTGGGCGCAACGGCGTAGGCCCCGAACACCCGGCAGGGGATGGCGGGCGCCCGTCCGGCCCCGCCATCCCCTGCTTGATGTAACACGTGAGCTGAACTCTGTAGGCTTGCGTTAGCTCAGAGCTTCGAGAAGTTTTCAGGCTCCGGGCGTGGTGGCAGAGTGGTTGAATGCAGCGGTCTTGAAAACCGCCGAACGGGAAACCGTTCCGTGAGTTCGAATCTCACCCACGCCGTTGGCTCGGCCGAGTTATGGCCGACAGGCTTTCTTCGGATAGCTCCGTGCTTTCGTCCCCAGGTCATCAAACGCGGCTTTGATTGCTGGTCGCGAGAAGTACTTCTCGTCGTACTCCCACACGATGAATGCGCAGGCGTACGGTTCCGCCAGGAGGGCGCCGCCCCATGTCTTGAGCTCGCTGGCACTCATCCCGTACTTGCCTGTGCGAGTGCCCGGGATGCCGCTGGTGCTGCTGCCGCCGTTGATCACGTTGAGGCCTGCGACCAATGCCAGGCCGGACGCCTTGGCGTCTTGAACATTGCTGCTGATGAAGCTCTCGATCGGACCGAACCGGACCGTGTACTGCATCCAGGCGGCGTCGAGGTACTTGTACTGGTAGCCCTTGAGGTAGTCCGGCTTGCCCCGGATGATGGTCGCCATGGCTGGCCATAGCTCCTTGCTGTAGCGGGCCATCTCGTCGATGTCGGAATGAGAAACCACCTCGCCACCCCAGTTTGTCGGATCGTGGGGCTCGTCCATGATGTAGTGGCCGATGATGGTTCCATCCTCGATGTAAGACGAGAAGTCGACCCCGCGAAACCGGTCGACCCGCCGCTTCCATACTGCGAGGCTGAAGTGGCCGTCCGAACCAAGGAGTCGTGACTCGCTGCCCACCAGGCTGATGAGAATCCGCGCACTGGCTTTCCTGGCGGCCTGAAGGTCGATAAGTAGGCTGTCGGGACGGGCGGCCAGGAGAGCGCCACTGAACCCTGCCCCATAAGACTCGGGCGGCAGGTGGTAGGGACCTAATGGGATGCCGACGTGGGTGGGAGGGACTACCGGGCCGCCTGCACCGCTCGAATCTGGCGGCGGAACTGTGGAGTCGGATGGCGGCTGCGAGTCTGGCGGCGGCACCACCGAGTCCTGGGGCGCAGTCAGCGAATCCCCCGGGGTCAGCGGGGCTTCCGCGGTTATCCCAGGCTCGCTGCCACCACAGCCACCGAGCGCAAGGCACACGAGCCAGGTCAGGTTGGGTCGAACTGCTCGTCGAGCGACCGCACTGGCCAGAGTCATGTCATTAGCTCTCTTTGGCTTACGTCATAGAAAGAAAACCGGCCCGGGCAGGAGACGCGGTCGCGGACCCACGTCGGCGCCCGGACCAGCCACCGTGCTCAGGTGCAATCTCCTGCATTGTATTTGGGATTGTCAATGCTGTGGCTCACTTCAGCCACCCGCCACGGACCAGGGCGGAGGACTGGAGGAGCACTAATGGACCCTACCGCACGACCCCGAAACTCCTCCACTCGGCCCGGATAGCCGCCGCCATGGCCGGATCCAGGGTGATCTCCGGATAGAACTCCCTCGCCATACCTGCTTCCGGCATGCCGAGCCGCCGGCGAGCCTCGGCCACTGGCACCGACCGCAGCTCTTCCACCGGAATCTGGAACAGATTGGTCAGCCGGGTGCGGCGGGCGTAGTCGTACGCCCGGTTGAAGATGCCGAGCCGGACACCCAGCCCCACCTGGCGAAACGAGGCGATGCGACGGGCGCATTCCACGAATGCCCCACCATAGAACAGGGCCCAGCCCACTGCCTTCGGCACCCCTCTCGACGCGAAGTAGAGCCCCTGCTCCGCCGCTTCGCCGGCAAGAAGCACGAGCTGTGGCTCACCGTGGGTGAAGGTGGTTCCGGTGAGCACGTGCGACGCATCGTGCACCAGGTAAATGTGCTCCGGTGGCCGCGAGCCGTTGATCAGCTTGCGAAAGAGCTTGAGGAAATGCGGCTTGGCGGGAATCGGGAGACCGACATACCCGTTCACGTCCCGGAATCGCTGGATGGCGTCGCCCAGGGGAATGGTCTCCCGGTCGCGTTCCCAATCGTAGGAGGAGAGCAGCAGCTGAGCGGCGGTGTTCTCACCTGCGCTCCGCGTCTGAACCGAACTGCCTACTGACTCGACCCTGGAGCTCACGAGGCGCTCCGGGCCAGCTCGGCCGGTGCCGCCTCTGCCATGCGATCGGCCAGCTCCATTTCGAGGTCGGCTACAGAACGGCCGGAGATATACCGCCGATACCAGACCTCGGCGCTGAGCAGGAGCCAGATGCGGTTGCCGTGATCGTACCGGCGAGCGAGATGCTCGTCCACCAGTTCCTTCACCCGCGCTCCCTGGAGATAGCCCGCCCGGACCAGCTCACTGTTCCCCAGGAGGCGGGGCGCCAAGGCACGCACCTCCCCCTCGAGTATGTACATCAAGGGCGAGGCGAACCCCTGTTTCTTGCGGGCCAGAACTTCCGGCGGCAGGTACCGCTCGCCCAACCGGCGCTCGAGGTAGCGCAGCCTCCGACCCTTGATCTTCATCGAGGTGGGAACCCGGGCCATGAACTCGGCGAAGCGTGGGTCCAGGAATGGCGAGCGGGACTCGAGGCTGTACGCCATCGTGGCGCGGTCGAGGATGGTGAGCGACTGACCGGGCAGCCGCGACATGGAGTCGACGTACATCATCCGGTCCATCGGCTCTTCTGCGTTCGGCGCCGCGTACAGGTCAAGCAGGCAGGCATCGGGCCGGCTACCCAGCAGCTGCTGCCGGAATCCCGGCGCATACAGCTCCGCCCGGTGTGCCTCATTGAACCAGAAGAACTGGAGGCTCTCGGAGTAGCGCTCCCCACCGGTCTTTCGGGCCATGAGGTCCACCCACCTTAGCTTGTGGGTGACGCTCTTGAAGGTGAACTGATCCGGCAGGCGTTTGAGCACTTGCTCGGCGACGAGGTTTCGGACCACCTCCGGAACAGCTCCGTATCGATCGAGCCAGCGGTCCGCCGCATAGCGGTCGTAACCACCGAAGAGCTCGTCGCCTCCGTCGCCCCCGAGGACGACCTTCACATGCCGCGCCGTCATCCGCGCGAGATGGAGCAAGCAGATGGAGAGCGGATCGGCCGGCTCGTCGAGTGCCGAGACGAGCCTCGGCAGGTCGTCCACCACGCTGGGGGTGACTTCCTCGGCAAAGTGCTGGGTGCGGTAGCGCTGGGCCACCGCCGCCGCATACGGGAGCTCGTTCAGATCGCGATACGGAATGCCCATCGAA
>DASYVW010000511.1:0-12319 GCA_035936675.1 Gemmatimonadales bacterium | reverse complement strand
GTGAATGGACCGCTGGCAGTAACAAGGCCGCCGCGCATGAGCAGGAAGCGGGCGGTGACCAGCGCGAGGCTTGGGTTCAGGTAGCGAGCCTCAACCTCCTCGAACCGAAGGCTGTCCCGGCGGGCCCCAGGGGCGAAGCGGGGGGCGTAGTTCTGTCGGATGAACTCGAAGCCGTGGCGCGCCCGCCCCCCATCCACGAACGTCGTTGTGCTTTCGGCCGCGTAGTCCGACAGAAAGCCTTCTAGATCGCCACGGTTCCAGTCATCCGCGGCGCGATCGAGCTGGCTTGTGATCTGGCTGGCAAGGGTGACGACACTCGAGTTGCTTCCCGACGCCGTGGTCTCGCCGCCGGTCCGGCAAGCCGCGACGGCGGCAGCCAGAAGGAGCGTGATGGCACGCATGGACGACCGGTGGGAAAGGGTGCTGGAAGGTGGACAAGTCAGACGGGCGATGCAAGATCCGGCGCACTCGGCTTATACTTGGGCGATGACCGACGTCCAGGAGCAGCCGCCGACCGAAGCTCCCACTCGGCGCTCCGGCGCCGCTCGCCAACAACCGATTTCCGCCTACGGTCTCATAGGCGACATGCGCACGGCCGCCCTGGTCGGTCTCGATGGCTCGATCGACTGGTGCTGCCTGCCTCGCTTCGACAGTGCGAGCGTCTTCGCGGCCCTGCTGGACACCGAACGGGGTGGAACCTGGGCCATCCATCCCGAGGGCCGGTGGACCTCCACTCAGCGATATCTCCCGCGGACCAACATCCTCGAGACCACGTTTCGTACTGCTGATGACGCGGTCGTCAGCGTGACCGACTTCATGCCGGTGGCCGAGGATGGCCGTCCCTCGGGGCCCCATCCGGAGATCCATCGTCGGCTGCGCTGCTCCCGCGGTCGGACCCTGATGAGCATGGTCTTCATGCCCCGGTTCGAATACGGAGCTCGGACTACCATGCTCGAGCTGCTGCGGGCAGGGCTCTTCGCCACCGACCGGACCGATCAGGTTCTCACCCTCTCCAGCGGTAAGGCGTTCGATTGGATGATCGAGCAGTCAACCGCCACGGCGCGGTTCGAGCTCGAGAAGGGAGAGGAGCGCTGGCTCGTCCTCCGGTACGATGACGACGATATCCATCCGGTGGATCGGTACGAGAGTGCGCACAAGCTCGACAACACCGCGGCGTTCTGGCAGAAGTGGTCTGCCAAGGTCCGCTACCGGGGGCCCTATCGCGGGATGGTCAAGCGATCGGCCCTCACGTTGAAGCTGCTCACCCATGCCGAGACGGGCGCGATGATCGCCGCTCCCACCACGTCTCTCCCCGAGACGATCGGAGGGGTGCGCAACTGGGATTATCGATTTGTCTGGCTGCGAGATGCCGCCTTCACCCTGGCGGCGTTCGACGCCGTGGGGCACTATCGCGAGTCCGATCACTTCATGCGGTTCCTCAAGAAGGTCTGCCGTCACGAGGGCGGCGGTCACCTTCAGATCATGTACGGCATCGACGGCCGCCGTGACCTGGTCGAGCGCCAGCTCGACCACCTGAGCGGCTACCGCAACTCCCGTCCGGTGCGGGTCGGCAACGGTGCAGTGGGCCAGCTCCAGCTCGACGTCTACGGAGAGGTCATGGAGACCGCCGACATCTGGCGACGGAACCACGAGATGACCGAGGGCACATGGCGAGTGCTCCGGGGACTGGTGGATTGGGTGAGCAAGAACTGGCACCTTCCAGACTCGAGTATCTGGGAGGTGCGGGGCGAAGTTCGCCACTACGTGTTCAGCAAGGTGATGAGCTGGGTGGCGGTGGATCGAGGCATACGAATGGCCGAGGAGCTGAGCCTGGAAGGCGATACGGTGGGCTGGCGGGCCGCACGGGACGCGCTCCACGCGGAGATCATGGAGCGCGGGTGGAATGAGGAGCGGCAATCGTTCGTCCAGTCATACGACGCTACTGCGCTCGATGCCGCCGCTTTGGCCATACCGATGGTGCGTTTTCTCCCCTGGAGCCACCCACGGGTGCATGCAACCGTGCGGGCAGTGGCCCGGGAACTGACCACCATGGATGGCGAGCTGGTCTACCGCTACCGCCATCCCGACGGACTCGAGGGTGAAGAAGGCTGCTTCTCCATCTGCACCTTCTGGCTGGCCCAGGCGCTGGCCATGATCGGCGAGCGGGAGCGCGCCGAGCGGGTCTTCCGCCGCATGCTCCGGCACGCAAATCACGTCGGCCTCTATTCCGAGGAGATTGACCCGCTGACGGGTGAGTTCCTGGGCAACTTTCCCCAGGCCTTCACTCACATCGCGCTGATCAACTGTGCCGCCGCCCTGGCCCGGCTCGAGAAGCAGAGCTAACCGAGCGCGTTACCTCCTCCGGCCACCGCGTCCCTTCTTTGCCCTCTTACGGGAAGCGGATCGACGCGCACTCTTCCTGCCGGAAGACTTGCTGCGCGAGGCTTTCTTGCGCGCCGAACTCCGCCCGCCCTTCTTGGCGGACTTCCTGGCTGATTTCTTGGTGCTCTTCTTTGCGGCCTTCTTGGCGGATTTCTTGGCGCGCTTCCGCGAAGAGGACTTCTTGGCGGACCCGCGGCTCGACTTCCTGGCCGGCTTGCGACTCGGCTGGGCGGACCGGCCGCGGGCACTGGATGAATCTTCGAAGTCGTATGAAGGCGTCGAGGCGGGAGTGGGAGCCGGCGTGTTCTCCATTGGCAGCGGATCCATCCAGCCAGAGCCGGACCAGCCCATCTCCATGTAGTGAAGCTCGGCCATCTTCGCTCCCTCCCAACGCAGGTGCGGCGCGACCCGCCGCCGGTTTCGAGGCGCGCACGCGCCTTCCAGTGAACAGGACATATAACTTGCACATCCTCATGGCTTCTGCAAGCCGCCGCTGCAGCGTCACCCTGGCCGCGCTATAATTACGCACTACATCCTCTTCCCGGAATCAACTGCCCGGTGATCTCAGCCCCAATCGCTGGGGCCCGTAGAGCCTGCGGGCTTCCGCCATGGACGCGCAGCTATGTGCTCACGGGCTTCGCACTTGCGACGCTCATTCCCGGAGCTTCGGCGGCCGCACAGACGGTAGCCGAGGTCCAGGTAACCCCTGAAACCATGACCCTGGGGGTGGGGCAGAAGCAGGCCATCTTCGCCGCAGCCTTCGATCAACGCGGCAACCTCATCCCCTCGGCCAAGATCACATTCGGGAGCTCGGACACCCTCATTGCCCAGGTCCGAAAAGATGGAACAGTCTTGGGCGTGACCCCCGGCCTGGCCAAGATCGAAGCCCGGTCGCAGGGGAAGCGGGCGTCTCTGGCGGTGCTGATCACCGGGACCGCTCGCGGAGCCCCGGTCGCCTCGGTCCTGACGCTCGAGCCGGCCGCGGTGACCCTTCTCCTCGGCGAGAGCGTCCGGATCTCCCCCCAGGCGCTCCGGGAGGACGGAACACCAGCAGTGATCGGACGGGTGACCTGGAAATCGCTCAAGCCGGAGATCGCCACCGTAGACAGCGCCGGGGTCGTCTTCGGCGTCGGAGCCGGCAGAACGATCGTACAGGCAGCCACCGGAACCAGGCTGATGGCGACGCTGCCGGTGGAAGTAGCCCAGGCCGACTTTGTTCTCTCGCGCAGCAAGATCTCGCTGGGACCGGAGGAAGCCGACACCATCCGGGTCCTGGTGCCGACTCAAGGCAACCGTGAGGTCCGCGCATTAGTCCAGTGGCGATCGAGCGACTCGACCGTGGCGTCCGTCAGTCCCTCGGGCATCGTGCGGGCACGCGCGCCGGGCCAGGCGGAGATCATTGCCAGTGGTTCCGGCCAGGAGCACAGGGTCGCGGTGTCGGTCCACGCTTTGGCAGAGGCCCTGGTCGTCTCACCTCATCAAGGCGGTACGATTCAGGTCCCGCTGCACTCCACCCGCCAGTTCACGGCTGTTGCCGAGGCCGCCGACTCGAGCCCCATTCCCGAGGCACGAGTCGTTTGGCATCAGAGTGACAGCGCGGTGGCCTCGTTTGATCCGCGAACCGGCACCCTCACGCCCAAGGGGCTAGGTACCACCACTCTGACCGCGACGCTGCCCGGAATACCCCCGGCGGTGTGGACCGTGCAGGTGGTGCCCGGAGAGCTCGTGGTGGACCCCGCCCGCGTGGGTCTCCTGGTCGGCCAGCGTACGACATTGACGGCGCATATTCGAGACGATCAGGGCGGCTCGACAGGCCGGAGCCCGGCTCTCCGCTGGACCTCCGATCGTTCGGAGGTCGCCCTTGTTCGGGATGGTGCGGTGGACGCGCTGAGTCCCGGGCATGCGCTGGTGAGCGCCACCGCCTCCTGGGGGAAGAGCGCCACCGCCGAGGTGTATGTGGTCGGCGACCTCCTGCTGGTGTCGAATCGGGGTGGAGCCTACGGCATCTACCAGATGCGGGTATCCGGACCTGCCGGACTCCAACCAGTCCTGGTCGACAGCGCGACCAATATTCAAGCGGTGCTCTCACCCGATCGCACCAGAGTCGCATTCAGCTCCAATCGGGCTACCAACTACGATCTCTACGTCATGGACGCCGATGGACGGAACCTCCAGCGGCTCACCACCAATCCCGGTAACGAAGGGGAACCGGCTTGGACTCCGGATGGGAAACGCCTCGTCTATACTGCCAATTCGGGCGCCACCACGCAGATCGCAATCATCTCGGCAGACGGCAGCGACAACCGCCAGCTCACGATGGGTCCCAGCCGAAACCAATCGCCCGCCGTGTCACCCGATGGCCGGACCATCGCCTTCGTCTCTACCCGGGATGGAAACCAGGAGATCTATACGATGAGTCTCGACGGGAGTAATCAGAGGCGACTCACCAAGAGCCCGGCCCGTGACTCGAACCCGCGATTTTTCCCCAGCGGCGATCTGCTCTACGTGACCGAGGGGGGCAAATCGAAAGGATCACGGGTCATGCGCGGGGGAGCGGCTGGTAGTGCCGGGCTGCTCTTCGAAACCGACCAACCGATCGCCTCCCTGGCGTTGTCTCGGGACGGGGACCGCGTGGCTTATATCGTGGGGCACCTCGCCGATGCCGCAAAGGGCCGGGTCGAATTCAACCTCTTCTTGCAATCCACGGCGCCCAAAAGCCAGCCGGTCGCCGTTCCGATCCGCCCTGGGGAGCAGATCCTGAACCCATCCTTCTGAAGCTACGCCACGGATGAAGGCCGTAACCTTGGTGGCTGCCGGGGGGCTCCAGCACCTCCGGGTACAGGAGTTGCCGGAACCTGTTATCCAATCCGCTGATCAGGTCCTGGTCCAAATACGAGCCGCCGCGCTCAACCGCCTCGATCTGTTCGTCGCCGAAGGGTTGCCAGGGGTCACGTACAGCTTCCCCCATATCCTGGGCTCGGATGGGGCCGGGGTCGTTCGAGCGGTCGGGTCCGCGGTCCGGCAGGTGAGCCCCGGAGACCGGGTCATGGTGAACCCGACCCTCTCCTGCGGCCAATGTGCGGTGTGCAAGTCAGGGGAGGACCCGCTCTGTGCTCGCCTTCGGGTGATCGGGGAGCACTATCCTGGCACCGCGGCCGAGTACATCGTGGTCCCGGCCCAGAACCTGGCATCAGTTCCAGCGAAGATGCCGTGGCCGGAGGCGGCGTCCTTCTCGCTGGCCACGCTCACGGCGTGGCGCATGCTGACCACGCGGGCGCGGTTGCAGCGGGGAGAGACTGTGCTGATCTGGGGCATCGGCGGTGGGGTCGCGCTGGCCGCGCTTCAGATCTCGGCCTTGCTGGGCGCGAGGACAGTCGTCACCAGCGGGTCGGACACGAAGCTCGAGGCGGCGCGGAAGATGGGTGCCGATGTGGTGCTCAACCATCGGAAGGCCGACGTCGTGGCAGAGCTGCGGAAGCTCACGGGAGGGCAGGGCGCCGACGTCGTGGTGGACAGTGCCGGGGAACAGAGCTGGCCGATGTCGCTCCGGTCGCTCAGACGTGGCGGGCGCCTGGTGGTCTGCGGCGCAACCACCGGACCAATAGTCTCTCTCGATCTACGCCGGCTCTTCTGGCATCAGTGGACCATACTGGGCGCGACCCTCGGCAGCCGGCGTGAGTACGGCGAGATCCTCGAGCTGGCCCACGCAGGAAAGCTATGGCCTGTCGTCGATCAGATCGTACCACTGGATGAGGTTCAAAGGGCCTTCGAACGGCTCCAACGGGGTGAACAGATGGGCAAACTCGTCATCGAGGTTACACAGTGAACGAGCTCTGGGAACGCATGGTGATCGGCGCCGAGCAAATCGGGACCGTGATCCCCGCCCTGGTAGGAGCCGCCGTCATACTCCTGACGGGGTACTTTCTGGCTCGCCAGGTGCAGCGCTGGGCGGACGACCTCCTCAAGCGGCTGGGTTTCAATCGCATGGCTACCGCCGGAGGGCTGGACGAGGCGGTGGGGCGTACGGGGTCCCGTCTCGACCCGGTGCGCGCGCTCGCCAAGCTCATCTTCTGGCTGGTAATGCTGGTGGTCATTCTCCTGGCCAGCATGGCGCTCGGACTCGAGAGCATCAACGAGATGTTCGGGGCGATGCTCAGCTTCATTCCGACGCTGATCGCGGCCATCGTCATCGTCATCCTTGGAATCATCGTCGGCGAGTTCGTCCGGGGGCTCATCGTGGCCTCGGCCGGTGGCCTTTCCGGCGTGCCCACGGTGGCCAAGATGGCTAAAGCCGCCGTCATTGTGATCTCGATCTTCATGGCGTTACAGCAGGTGGGAGTGGCGGAAGAGATCGTCACCGCCGCCTTTACCCTGATTCTGGGAGCCTTGGCACTGGCTGTGGGGCTGGCGTTCGGCCTGGGAAACCGGGACTTGGCCGGCGAAATCACCCGGAGGTGGTACGAGGAGGGTCAGCGGCGGGGCCGGCGTCGCTCCGACCGCTCCGGTCCGAATACTCCGCCCGGAGATGATCCGCCGATCTTGGATTAGTCGCGAAGCCTCCCCACCGTCTTCGTTCCATCCGCGTTTTTGACCGATCCGTAGACCGATCCGCTACGCCCGAAGCCGGCGAGTGCCGAGCCCTGGGGGAAGGTGACCGTGCGCTCCCAGAGGCCCTTTCTATTGAATACCTCGTAGATCAGCGCCGCGCCTTCGCGGGACTGGGGCCGCTGGAGCCAGACCTCGCCATTCGGGCGCCCCAAGGCGAAATCGAATGGTGGTTTGGTGTCCGCGAAGGGGTAGACGATGCGCAGGTCCTGGGGCATGCCGAACTGCTTGCCATGCTCCCTGACTTGGGCAAGGACCCGATCCTTGTCTGCCTGAGTGACCGGCACCCGGGTGTACGCGTGGGTTTGTCCGAGGGTCCAGCGCCCGTCAGGCGAGCGCCAATCGACCCGGTTTTCCCTGCCCCTGGCAATCCAGGCCGTTCCATCCGGGAGCACGCCAAAGAAATCATTGGGTGCGAATACCTTGGCGGCCTGCTGCACCTGCTCCCCAAAGGTCGCATCACCGTACTCGGGTCCGGCGAGGAGGGCGACCGTGTCCACCGCACCACCCTTCACAGTAAGACGGAGGACTGGAATGCTGTCAGGCCGGAGGATCCGTCCCGGCTCCCCTCCGCCGACCACGGCCTGGTAGTCGATCTTGTATCCGTGCCCAACCGTGTCGTACAGCAAAACCGGTGTCTTGCCCGCGACCTCCTTGATCGCCAGTACGCCGAGCGGCCGTCCCGCCTCGCTCCAGAGCGTGGTGCGGATCGCACTGAAGTCAACCAGGGCCACGGTATCCCCTGCCAGATGAGCCGTCCATCCTGGAAACTTGTACTGCCCGTCAGAACCGCTTTTGGATAAGGAGTCAACGCGGCTCCCGATCGTGTCCACCTTTCCGTTTTTCAGGTCGCCCCGAAGAAAGAGCTTGTTCTTGGTATCGGCGAATATCACCCGTCCATCCCTCAGCTCGACGACGTTGCTGATATTGCCGAAACGCGCCGGCAGCTTGGCATCCAGAGCCAGGGTCTGACTCTCGGCCGGACTGCATGCGAGCATTGCCACTAGTGCGAACAGAGACAGTGAATGCGGCAGCTTCATCCGACCGACCCTCCTGGGAGAACGCGACTGCAGTGAGTGAGGTTACGGCGTTGGGTTTGGCGAGGACGGCAGCAGGCCGACACGGATCAGCCGGATGCCCTGCGCGGCTGGCTCGGCCACCAGCACCGAGGTGGCTCCGACGGCCAGAACACGCCCGTGGCCAGGGACGCGGATCTCCCGTACCAACCGACCCTGCCGATCCACCACATGATACCGGCGGGAAGAGTCAGCCGGTGCCCGGCTCTTCTCCAGCCACACGTCTCCATCCGCGCCGGTAATCCCAGCCTCGAATGGCGGCTTGATCGCGGCAAACGGCAGATCCTGCGCTGTTCCCCGGAGCTCAGGAGGGAATTTGCGCAAGAAAAGCTCACGGTCGTAGCGCGTCACCTCCAGAACCCGGTCGGGCAGTGGCTGACCACGGCTCCACCGCCCATCCGGCCCGCGCCAATCTACCCGGTTGTCGTAGACTCTTCCCTGCCAGAGGGAGCCATCGGGCAGCACACCCCAGCGGTCCAACCCGCTGAACACACGACGCTCGAACCGCCGTCCGGCGTCGCCCTGAACTATTGCGATGTCGAGCGGCGCGAGCCGTGCGAGGGTGTCGGCCCGAATGAATGAGGTGTCGACTCGCACGAGGGCTGCGGAATCGCGATTCCCGCTTCCGTCGGGGCCGGGCAGGGGGTAGAGGTCGAGATAGAAGTACCCGGCTCGGTCACGCGCCCTGGGCAGAGTCCCCCGTAACGAGTTGGCGGCAGGAATGGATCGTACCAGTCGTCCGCTGGGAGTCCAGAGCGTGAGCCGGCGGAGAGCCCAGTCTCCCACGTACAGGGTGTCGCCGGACACGAAGAGATTGGAAGGATTCCGCAGCGCTTTCGATGATCGACCCCCCAGGGGGGTGAGCGCCTTGGCCCCGAAATCGGCGATGGCAACGGCGTTATCCGCCGGCGCCAGCACTGCCCAGCGGCTTCCGCCCAGCCACGCGGCCGCGGTCACGTCGGAGTAGGGCGTGGGTAGGGTGTCGCCGGCGAGCGCCAGCTCGAGCACCGGTGCCTCGGGCTTGGGCGCCCCACAGGCAGCGAGTAGCCCGAGGAGGAGGATGATCAGGAAGTGGATGCATCTGGCGGGCACCGGGGGAATGTAACACGCAGCCTGCCGGGTTCATGTCCGGCCCCTACGGATTCCACCAGTACGACACCTTTACCAGAAAGATGTTGTCCGCGCTGGCGCCGAACAGCCGATCGAATGCGCGGCCAGTCCGGAAGCTGCCGATCGTTTCCGTATCCTTCCGATTCTGCGTCCATACGAAGAACAACGTGGAGCCCGGCGAAAACTCCCAGCGGAGCACCGCATTCCCCCGCAGTGATGCCAGGGAGAAGTTGGGGTCATCGATCTCATGGGCCTCCGCCGGTCCCGCGGGCCCATCCGGGTCGACCAGGATACGGTCGGGATCAGCTGTCTCAGCCGGATCGGGGTAGCTGTTAAACAGGTAGCTGCGAGGCCGCGCCAGCTCCTTGAACCCGGCGTACCGCCCCGAAGAGAGCAGCGGTTGCGCATACAACTCGAGACTGAGCCGCGGCGTGAAAATCCAGTTGAGCCGCACGCTGGCGGACACTGTGGTCTGATCCAGGCCGGCAAAGACGTATCGATGGCCGAAGGTGTTGGTCGCCAGCCCATCGTCGAACGTATCGACGTATTGGGCCGACGTACCGGTCCGTTCGATCTGCGGCTCGACCCGAAGCGACAGCCGTGCGCCCGGCTTCCACTCGAGCGCCGCCCGCGCAGTCCAGCTCTGATCCCAGTCCGCCCGGTAGTGAGTGCCGTGAAGCCCGATGCCGTAAACCCAACGCTTGTTGGGATCGGAGTCGAGCTGAAAGTCCCACTCCACACCCGGCTGGTTGATCATGAGCGGCCCACCGCGGGTCCGCCGGTCACTCATCGTACTTGGGTTATAGGCCACGAACCACCGGCCGGTCGAGAAGTTCCTCAGCTCGTACAACCCGGTAAGAAACAGCCCGGTCCAGGTGACGTCGCCGCCAAAGTCATAACTCCGGAAACCGGCGAGGTTGAGCCTCCAGCTCCGGAACAGCCGACTTGGCTTGGTCCACTTGTGCCCGACCATGAGGTGGGAGTTGATCTGATCGCCGCGGAACTGGAAGCCTAGATCGTTCACCTCGAAATTCGGGTCCACCACACCGATGGCCGAGTTGAACATCCAGTTGCCCTTCTGCTTGTTGAGCGAGACCCGGGCGGCATAGCCGGTGAGAGACGTCCGACTCGAGTCGACGCCGAGATAGCCGGCGTCGGGCCGCTGAAAGTAGTGCACCGAGCTCTCCTGGAGCGACTGCATCCGCTCGGGAGTACCACTCACCCGACTCGCACCGGCCCAGCCGCTGACGACCCACATCGCGTTCTTGTCCAGCGTCGTCCACCCGTCGAGGCCGAACCCAGTCGCGCTGGAGCTGAGCTCCTGGCGAAGCTGGGGCTCATCGAAGGAGCGTGCGGTCAGCGTGCCAATGAATCCCAGCCCATGCCGGCCACCAGCCAACTCCTTCTGGGCCCGATACACGCCATAGTAGGTGAGCGGCTCGACTTCCTGATGCCAGCGCTGCTGACCCAGCGAGAATTGGGCATGCTCGCGGCTGGTTACCGCATTGAGGGCGCCGAAGCTCCAACTCCCTACCTTCCCCGAGAGCTTGGCGGCGCCGATGATGTTGCTCCCCGCCGGAACGTTCGAATAGTCGTAGTCGTCCGGCAGCTCGCCCTGAGGTGCCCGGCCGATGCGGCGACTGTACAGGAAACTGGGGCCCGCCCAGTTGAAGCCCCAGAAATCATTGGCACCGCCTTCTCCATAATTGAAGATGTTGGCCCCCTCGACGAAGAACGGCCGGCGCTCCTCGAAGAACGTCTCGACGTCGCTCAGGTTGACCACCGCAGGATCGACCTCGACCTGCCCGAAGTCGGGGTGCACAGTGGCGTCGAGAGTCAGGTTGCTCCCGATGCCCAACTTGAGATCGCCACCGATGCCAGCGCCCAAGCGAGAACCGTCGTTGAACGGGTCCGCTACGCCGTGACCCATGTATTCGGCTCGCGTGGTCACATAAGGAAGAATTTCGAGTCGTGGCGGAGGTGAGACCTCCTCGATGCCAACCAGCTCGACGAACCTCGACACGAACCCGCTCCCATTGCTGGGAGTCCGGACCAGGTAATCCAGCTCGTTCCGGCGCGCGATCTCCCGCTTGAAATTGATTGCCCAGCGATTCTCCTTCTGGCGCTGAAAGCGGAGCTGGGAGTACGGGATCCTGAGCTCCGCCGTCCAGCCTGTGGAGTCGCGGCTTGCCTTGCCTTCCCACACTCCGTCCCACGTGTCGCTGTCCCAATCATCATTGTAGAGGGTTCCATCGTAGAGCGTCCCGGCCGCGTTGATGCCGAAGTAGAAGCCGGTGCGACGGTCGTGATAGCAGTCGAGGAATACCAGGAAACGATCCGAGCTGGTGATCCGGTCTCGCCGGGCCAGCTGAGCCCGTATCGAATCCGGGCGTGTGTCGTACAACCGGGCCCCGACGTAGAGCGCATCATTGTCGTAGAGAACCCGGACCTCGGTCCGCTCGGTAGCGGTGGCACCCTCGTGTGGCTCGCGTTGAGTAAAGTCGGAGACCGGCGTTGCGGTGACCCAGTCGGGCTCGGAGAGGATCCCGTCCAGCGTAAATCCACCGTGAAGCCGGACCGCGTGGACCATGAGGCTTTCGGGCGGAGGGATCAGGCCCGCCAGTGCGAAGTAGAGCGCGACTGCAGTTGTGGGGTCGCCCACTGATGGACCCTCCGCGGCGCCGGTGGCCCGCATACTGACGGAATGGAAACCGGCGGGGATTCATGCCACGCGCCGGGAGCGAACGCGTGACTTAGACGGAGGGAACGACGAAAGGGTTGCCTAGCGAAGAATTTCCTCGAACAGAGTTAGTGCACGGGGATCGTCGCTCTGGCCGAGCGCGAACAGTGCTTGCTTCCTGACCTCACGATCGCCGGCCCTATCGCCGGCAATCGAGTCGAGGGTCAGGGCCGCCGCGGTCCCCGCTGCTTGACCGAGCCAGAAGACGGCCGTCCGGCGAGTTTCCA
This sequence comes from Gemmatimonadales bacterium, assembly GCA_035936675.1. Classification (GTDB taxonomy): domain Bacteria; phylum Gemmatimonadota; class Gemmatimonadetes; order Gemmatimonadales; family GWC2-71-9; genus CAVVWJ01. Next base: position 179 of record DASYVW010000511.1, on the reverse strand, counting down.
GCGGCACGGCCGGGGTGCGGGCAAGCCGGAGCAGGGCTGGCCAGATGGTGATGCTGTCCGACAGGGTCGCCGGCAGAAGCGCGTCACCGGAGACGTCACCGCTCCGCTCCGCCAAGGAGATGCAGAAGGCTGCTGCGTCCTGGGGGCGAACGGTACCCAGGTCGGTGGCCGATCCTCCT
>DASYVW010000510.1:0-1631 GCA_035936675.1 Gemmatimonadales bacterium | reverse complement strand
CGATGAATTCGGGGGGCGCGCTGGTGAGCCGCAGTCCCAGCACGTCGCGGAGCTGCTGCACGATGAGAATCGCGGCAATTCCCGAAGTGAACCCGGTGACGACCGGAAAGGGTATGAACTTGATCGCGGCACCCAGCCGGGCGAGGCCGAACCCGATCAGCAGCAGGCCGGCCATGATCGTCGCGACCGTCAAGCCATCCACGCCGTACTTCTGCACGATCCCGTAGACGATCACCACGAAGGCCCCGGTAGGCCCGCCGATCTGCACTCGCGATCCGCCCAGTGCCGAGATGATGAACCCGGCGATCACGGCGGTGTAGAGCCCCCGATCGGGCGTGACACCGCTGGCAATGGCGAAGGCGATCGCAAGCGGGAGCGCAACGACACCGACGATCAGTCCGGCGGTGAGGTCCGCCACGAACTGGTCGCGCGAGTAGGTCTTGAGGGTGGTGAACAGCTTGGGGACGAGCACCGGTCTCCGTGGGCTATGGGCTATGGGCTATGGGCTATGGGCTGGTACAGAATAATCGGGTTGGTCACCAACGGCCCGTCCTCACGGACGGGCCTCTGATGATTCCATTGGCGTGGACGCCAACCCGGGCCTTACGGCCCGGGCTACAGGTTTGGCGCGGTCCTCCGGACCGCGGGCACCCCGTGCACCGTGAAGCGACGTAATCCAAGGATTCGGATTCCAAGCTCCACTCGGGACGGCACCATCGGCGGAGTTGTGGATCAGAAACCTTTGGACATCGGCGATAGTCCGGCGGGACAGAGTGACCCATTGGTAGCCTTGTTTGCGGGACATATTGTCCGGTACTGAGGGCCAGAGCGTGGCATGACGGGTCGCAGGTTGGCCACGTTCTTGCCTCCCTCGGTGCGGGACCCGCAGGGAGCTTCCTTATATGAGCATGCGTGTGGCGCTGGTTACCGAGTTCTACTATCCGCACCTCGGCGGCGTGACCGAGCACGTGCACAACCTCGCCCGCACCCTCATCCAATCCGGACACCACGCGATCATCATCACCTCCCACATGGCCGAATTGGGCCGCGGGCACCAGCTCGGAGAAATGGACGAGGATCCCTCCTACGTTTATCGGGTCGGGACCAGCCGGGTCATCTACAGCTACGGCTCCTTTGCCCGCGTGACAACCGGACTTGGCTTGCGCCGCCGGATACGCGACATCCTGAGACGAGAGCACATCGATCTGGTGCACGTTCACGGTGGGCTCAACCCGGTGCTGGGCCTGGTTGCGCCCGACGCCGCCGGCGATCTCGACATTCCGGTGGTGGCCACGTTCCACTCCTGGTTTCACCGGTCGGCCTTGTGCCGGATCTTCCAGCGGCCGCTCCAGAAGCGGCTGGACCGCCATGCAGCTGTCATCGCGGTAAGCCAGCCCGTCGTCGAGGCGCACGCCCGCTACTTCGAGGCCGACTGGAGGGTCATACCCAATGGGGTGGACACGTCCTTTTTCCGACCGAACGGCTCGGACCGCCCGACCGGCCGCGACTCCGAACCCGAGCTCCTGTTTCTCGGCCGGCTGGATCCTCGGAACGGTCTCGACACCGTGCTCTCGGCCATGCCTGCGGTTCTCCAGCGATTTCCTGCGGTACGACTCACCATCGCCGGGGAT
>DASYVW010000509.1:0-5118 GCA_035936675.1 Gemmatimonadales bacterium | reverse complement strand
ACCCACGCGTCCTTCCCGCCCTTCCCGACGTTCCCGCCCTGCCCACAACCGAAATCATCCGCGATCCTCTCTGGGACAACATCCGGGTTGACCACCCTGCCCTGCTTGCTCTCGACACGCCCGCCGTCCAGCGCCTTCGCTACGTTCGTCAGGTCGGTCATTCCTTCCTGGTATACCCCGGCGCCACCCATACTCGTTTCGAGCACGCACTCGGCGCCTATCACCTGACGCGGCGAGCACTGGCCGCCCTCGAGGAACTGGGCGAGTTGGGCCCTGCGACCGAGGAGGAGTGCCTGGCAGTCCGCATGGCCGCGTTGCTGCACGACATCGGCCACTATCCGTTCTCCCATGCGCTGGAAGAGGCGGGCTTTCCGTCGCACGAGACTCTGGGAGTCGCCAAGCTCTCGCAGGGGCTATTGGGCGAGCGTTTGATCCAGATCGGTGGCCTCGACTTTCCCCGCGCGGTGGGCGCTCTCATCACCGGGTCGAGCCGGAGCCCGCTCCAGGGACTCATCTCCGGGTCGATCGATCTCGACAAGATCGATTATCTGAGCCGGGACGCCCGGATGTGCGGCGTGCCGTACGGCACCGTGGACGTGGACCGCCTGCTCTCGTCGCTCACGTTGGTCGAGGTCGAGCCCGGGCATTTCGAGGTCGGCGTGCAGGAGAAAGGGGTAAGCGCCCTGGAGTCGCTCCTGTTCGCCAAGTATCAGATGTACCGGAACGTCTACTGGCACCACGCCGTTCGATCGGCAACCTGCATGTTCAAGCGGGCGGTGCGCATCGCCGTGCGGCGGGGAAGCGTGACGGTGCAGGCCATCGCCGATGCCACCGACGACGGGCTGATGGAGCTGCTGCTCGCGCGGGACCAGAGCGGACTCGCCTCCTGTATCCGGGCACGTCGCCTGCACAAGCGCGCCCTGGATCTGCCGGCGAGCGAAGTTCCCGGAGACGTACAGCCCTGGGTGACCAGCGACCCCGATCTGCTCGAGCGGGTGGAGGATGCGATTGCCGAGCAAGCCGGGTTGGCGCCGGGCGACGTACTGCTGGACTTCCCGGCCCGGACGGCAATGCTCGGCGTTAATCTTCCACTCCGCACCCGCAGCGGGACCATCGAACGTCTGACCGATGCCGGTCGAGCCGGGCAGCTGGGACTGCCCCGGGTGGCGGACGAGCTGTATCGTAGCGCTCGCCGTCTGCGCATCTTTGTGTCGAGTCCGCCGACCCGCTCGCTCGAGCCGGTGGTGGCCCTGCTGACGTGGCCCGCGGAACAAGTCGAAGCGCGAGTGGCGGCGGCGGCATCTCTCATCTGACAGAGGCAGGAATGATCGGCCGACGTACGTTCGTGTTTCGCGTCTCCGGGCTGGTAGCCGCGGGAGTGGCCGGCGTGCGGGTCGCCGCTCAGGCCCCTGGCTCGTCCGCCAAGCCGACGCCGATCACGGTTTACAAGAGCAGTGGCTGTAAATGCTGTGCCAAGTGGGTGAACCACGTGCGCGATAACGGCTTTGAGCCGGTAGTTCAGGACGAGGAAGACATGGACGCCGTCAAGGCTCAGCTCGGCGTGCCGGAAGGAGTTCGGTCGTGCCACACCGCCCTGGTGGGCAAGTACCTCATCGAAGGGCATGTTCCCGCGTCCGACATCCAGCGTCTGGTGAGGCAGCAGCCCGGGGTTAGCGGCCTCGCCGTCCCCGGCATGTCTTCAGGAACACCGGGGATGGCTGAGCCCGGAGCGAAGATCGCCGGGTTCGAGGTGGTTGCGTTCCAGCGGGATGGAACCACGAAGACGTTCGCGCGTTACTAGCGCAGCCGGCTACTGGGGAGGGATGGTGAGGGTGACGATGTCACCCGGCTGCACTGTCATTTCTTCGCTGACCGGGGTCCGGTTCGCACCGATGGGATCTGCCAGAAATCGCAGCGGCCCGCCCGTCCGGACCAGGTAGGCTGGCAGCACGAATGACTTGGTGGAGTTTCCGGTTGCCATCCCCAGCCGGATCCGCTGCCCACCGCTGACGGCATAGACCACCATGTCGGCGAAGCCCTGATTCTCCACCTGGAGCATGGCTTGGCGGTCGGGACTGGCACTACTTTCGGCCGAGCGGCCGCCGCACGCGGCAAGAACCACGAGGGCAAGTACCCGAGAAGAACGGATGACCCAACGCATAGCGACTCCTGGCGAGATGGCCGATCCGCGACCCAGGGTCGTCCCCTACCGAGAAGATTTCCGGCCCGCATTCGAGCAGTTGAACCGGGACTGGATCGAAAGCTACTTCGTTTTGGAGGACGCGGACCGCGCAGTCTTCGCTGATCCTGCCGGAGCCATACTTGACCCCGGCGGCCAGATCTTCTTCGTGGTCGAAGGCGACACCGTGCTCGGCACCTGTGCCGTGCTCCGTCACAGTCCCAGTGAGTGCGAGATCGCCAAGATGGCCGTGGCCCCGGCCGCCCGCGGGCGCGGACTGGGAGACCTGCTGATGGAAGCGGCGGTTGATTTCGCGCGGCAGATCGGCGCGCGGCGGGTAGCCATTGTCTCCAACACAGTGCTGGCGCCTGCCCTCCGGCTTTACCGGAAGCATGGCTTCGTAGAGGTCCCGCTGGAGTCCGACGGGCGTTACCAGCGGGTCAACATACGCCTGGAGCGCGAGCTCGGGGTCAGGGAGTCCGTCGTGCGCCGCGGAGAAGGCGGATGATGCCCAGCAGGACTATGGCCCCGATGAACGCGACGAATATCGTGCCTGCCAGCCCGGCGAACGGCGCTCCCCATCCCATCTGGGCGAAGAGCCACCCTCCGATGAGCGCCCCAAGGATGCCGAGCACGATGTCACCCAGAATGCCGTAGCCGACCCCACCCATAACCAGGGACGCCAGCAGCCCCGCAACCAGCCCGACGATGATCCAGGTCAGAACGTCCACACACCCTCCTCGTGGTTCGGGAGCAACGCTGAATGCTTCTATCCTGCTGGCAAGCGAGGGTAGCTTGAAGGGGTATAAAGCGATGTGCGGGGCGTCACCGGTGCCCGCCACCCGGGAACTCGGAGGGGATTGACGTGCTCAAGGAAGCGCCCGACCATCTCGACGCGGATCTCGTGCTCAAGATCTACGATCTCCGGCGGGAGCCGGTGATGCGGGAGTCGCGCAATGCCATCAACGCGAAGTTTTGGCCCCGGAACGCGGACGAAGCCGTGGCGGTCACGGCCAACGATCACCCGCTCAATACCGCATTCCGCCAGACCACGGCGTACTGGGAGATGGTGTACGGGATGGCCCGTCACGGGATTATCCACCCGGACTTCCTGGTAGAGAACAATGGGGAAGGACTTTTTCTCTTTGCGAGGGTGGAGCCTTATCTTGCCGCCGTTCGACAAGCCGCGTCGACCCGAGCCTTCCGCAACGCGGAATGGGTGGTGGCCCATTGCGCCACGGCCCAGACGCTGATGGAGGGGTTTCGTGCCCGGATCAAGCGGGCGCTCGAAACCCGCAGTTGAGGACTCAGGAGCGCTGGCTGGCCGCGGCAGGCATGACCGGATGCTCACCCGTGTCGCTGTCCACTGAATCGATCCGGATCACGATCGCGGTGATGTTGTCGAGCCCGCCTCTCCGGTTGGCTTCCGCCACCATTTGATCGACCCACGCCTGGGGTCCCCCGTCGGAGCTCACAATATCGGTGAGCTGCTCGTCTTCCAACATTCCGGTGAGGCCGTCCGAGGCCAGCAGGAGAACGTCCCCCTTCTCCAGTGATCCGAAGTAGATGTCCGGCACCACATCCATGCCGGCGCCGACACAGCGGGTGATCACGTTGCTGTAGGGATGCACCCGGGCCTGGTCCGGAGTGAGAAGCCCCGCGTCAACCTGTTCCTGGACATACGAGTGGTCCTTGGTGAGCTGGTGGAATCGCCCGTCCCGGAACAGGTATGCTCTGCTGTCACCCACCTGGCCGATGAGGTAGCGATCCGGCAGGAGCGCCAGAACGGTCACCGTCGTCCCCATTCCCCGCTTGTCGTGCTCCGACAGGGTGCGCTCGAAGATGGCATCGTTGGCCGAGCGGATGGCATTGCGGATCCGTTCGCCGGCTTCCTCGTCGCTGGATCCCCGGAGCGAGCCGATCAGCTGCGAGGTGATCCGCACCGCCATCTCGCTCGCCACCTCGCCGGCCGCATGGCCGCCCATCCCATCGGCGACGATGAAGATGCCTTGCTCGGCCAGCATCATGTAGTTGTCTTCGTTGCCCGTACGGACGATGCCGACGTCAGTGCGAGCGGCGCAGGTGAAGTGCACGAGAATCCGTCAGCTCGAGAGCAGGTAGGCCAGGATAGCCACGAGGATCACCAACCCGACCACCACAATGGTGGAGGGGGCCTTGGGGCGTGGTTGGGCGGCGCGAATGGGCCGGCGCGGCCGCGGTCTCGGCCGTTCCGCTTCGGGTGCCGGCTCGGCGCTCCGAGCCGGCGCGCGGGGTCCCGCCTCCACCTTCTCCATGACCCGGGTCCCCGCGCCCCGTCCCGCCGGAACCTTGTCGTCGAGCGGCTCGAATAGCGCCAGCACGTCCCCGAAGCGGATGGTCGTGCCAGGACCCAGCGGCGACTCCCCCTTCAGTGGCTCGCCCTCCACGAAGGTGCCATTGGTAGAGCCCAGATCGGTCAGGATCCAGATCGCCTCGCGGCGCTGGAGCTTGGCGTGCATGGTGCTCACGCTCGGGTCGGAAATGACCACGTCGTTGTAGTCTCCCCGCCCGATATTTACCACCGGTACCTTGATCGGCAGCCGCCGGCCCTTCATGTCCCCACTTCGAAACAGGAGCGACGCCAGCGGGGCGGCGCTCGGCGACGGAGGCGTGTTCTGCCGCAGGAGCTCGGCGACCGGAACTCCGTGCATGGTCTCCGAGAGACGCTGGGATGCGCCGACCGGCGGCGCGCTGGGAGGAATCTCGACCGCTTGCATCTTCGGGGTCGACTTGGGCGCGGCCGGAGGCGAATCGGCATAGAAACGGAACTCGTCATTCCCGATCCGAATCACGTCCGCTCGGGAGAGGCGCCGCGTCTTCCCCATCCGCTCGCCGTTCACGTAGGTGCCGTTCACGCTGACGTCGATGAGGATGTACCCCTCTGGATCCAACCGGATCTC
>DASYVW010000508.1:0-5518 GCA_035936675.1 Gemmatimonadales bacterium | reverse complement strand
CGATGACCCCAAGCCCGCTCCACGAAGGCCCATGCCCCCCTTGATGGACCGCCTGGGCGAGCTATGCACGGCGGGTCGCGATAGCGCCACCTATCTGTGGCAGGTTCCGAACGACGAAGAGGTGCGACGGAAGATTGCCGGCATCCTAGCCGAGATCAAAGTGGAGGCCGCAAAGGGCGGGCGCCAGGAGATGGGTCGCGTGGCCGTCGAGCTGGAGACGGCGATCATGGCAACGCCCAGCCCGCAGCAGGTCGAGCTGCTCCAGGACGGCTTCGAGCGGATGAACCGGCTCTGGGCCGCGGCCAAGAGCGGTTTGTTCTAGCGACTGCTTGGCGCCTCGCCGACGTCCTCCTGTACCCGCACGGGGCGCCGGTCCACCAGCTTGGCCTGGACCGGTGCGCCTTCGGCCAGCCGCTCCTGGCCCCCGACCACAACCTGTTCGGTGTTCTCTACACCCTTCTTGATCTCCACGAAGCCCGGTGTACGGACGCCGAGCTCGACCTGCCGCCGGCTGGCTTTCCCATCCGCCACGACCCAGACGAAGTTCGTGCCCTGGAGCGGAATCACCGCGTCTTCAGGAATGACGACGGCATCCGGGCGCACGGCCGTAGCCAGCCGGGCCTCGATGAACATGCCTGACTGCAGCTCTCGCCGTGGATTCGGCACCCGCGCCTTGACGGTGATCGTGCGGCCGGGGAGCTGCACAATCGGATCGACGAAGTCCACCTTGCCGGTGAAGGTCCGGCCCGGGAGTGATGCGACCCGAAAGCTTACCTGTTGGCCCACCTTCAGCTGATCGGCGTAGCGCTCCGGCACCTGGAACGAAGCCCGCTGAGGCGAGACGGTCTGGAGCGCCGCGAGCTTGGTGTCCTTGGTGACGTAATCCCCAAGGCTCACGGAACGCTGGCCCATCACGCCGGCAAACGGCGCTCGAACGAGCGTTCGGTCCAGGCGTACTTTGAGCAGGTCGAGCTGCGCCTCGTTGCTCCGCATCGTGGCCTCCGCGCGCTCCAGCTCGGACTGGGAGGACGCTTTCTGGCTCAGCAGGTCGCGGGTACGGTTGAGCGACTGGCGGGCCAGGTCACGCTCGGCGGTGATCTGATCGACCTGGGCCTTCAGCTCGGCATCATCGATCTTGAACAGCGGCATGCCCCGAGACACCAGCGAACCTTCGCGAACCAGAATCTGGATCAGCCGGCCTTCGACGTCGGGCCGGAGCTCGATGGACTGGAGCGCCTCGATCTGACCGGTGGCGAGGATCGCGTCGACCACCGTATCGGATCTGGCGGCCGCGGCTTCCACCGGCATGGCCGGTGGTCCGGCCCCCGGTCCACCCGGACCTCCCGGGCCTCCAGGCCGCTTCCCGGCTGACTCGGGGCGGTTGCAGGCCGTTACGGCGACCAGCATCAGGATGATGAAATGCTTCGGTCTCACGGGACGTCCTTGTTCGTGAAGAGTCGGCGGCCGAGGATGGCCTCCAAGCCGGCCAAGGCAAGACGGTTGGCGTAGCGAGCCTGCACCAGTCCAGCCTCGGCCTGGGCAAGATTGACCTGGGCATCGAGCAGGTCGAGGATGGTGCTGGCACCCGAGCGATAGCGCAGCTCCTGCATCCGATACGTCTCGCGCGCCACCGTAACTCCGACCTGGGCGAGATCCACCGCGACCCGGCTGGTCTGATACACATCGTATGCGTCGGTGACGTCGCGGCGAACAACCCGCTCGAGATCGCTCCGCACGGCTCGCGTCACATCGCGGTTTACCCGCGCACGGGTGATCTCGATTTCGCGCAGGCCGTTGTCCCAGATCGGCAAGGAAACGCTGAAGGTCAGGGAGGATATATTCGCCGCCCCGGGGAAGAGCTGGGTGTCATACCGCTGGTGCAACCCGCCGACGCTCAACGTTGGCAGGTAGTCTCCCCGCTGGGACTTGAGATCAGCCTCGGCGGCACTCTCATTGGCCCGCGCCGTACGATACTGCGGCCCCTGATCCAACGCTGTGCGCAGGGCTTCCGGAAGGGTGAGAGGCAGCTCCGGCGGCGGCAGAGTGTCAGCCGGCATCCCATCCACCGGCCCCGCGGCGCCAACCCGGCGGCCGAGCTCGAGCTGGGCCCGCCGGAGGGCATTCTCCTGGCGCAGGACCTCGACCTGTGAGCGGATCAGCTCGAGGACAAGCTGAAGGGAGTCGGTGGGCACCGCTGCACCCGATGATACGCGGGCCCGGGCCACGGTCAGCCCTTCACGAGCCCGGCTCTCGCGCTCCCGGCCCACCCGGGTGAGCTCCTGATTCACCAGGACATCGTAGTAGCTCGATTCCGTTTCCAAGGCCGTTCGATAACGCTGCTCGACCTCGCCTGCATCGGCGCTCGCCATTTCCGCCTTGGTCCGCGACAATTCGCTGAACTTCCGGAAACTCAGCTCATAGCGCGCACTCGCCCGTCCCACCACGAGCGTGCTGGTGGGATTCGCGGGATTGGCCGGGTTGAAGAAGGCCTGGGAGTACTTGGTTTCGTCCAGTCCGACCTGCACGGAGGGAAGCACGAAGGCCAGCACCGCCGCGCGGCGGCCCCACTCCGCATCATCCATCTGACCGAGTGCGCGGACATAATCGGGGTCGAGCTGGGTCGAGCGACGGATTGCCTCGCTGAGGGTGATGCGAGGAACCGAATCCGCCGCCGGCACCGAATCGGAGCGACCAGTTGTGGACGCGGCCTGGAGCGCGATAAGCAGGAGCAGCATCACTCGGCCTCGGCCGGCGCGAGAGCGGCGCGGTGGGCTTGCCGCCGGCGGCCTGACCGCTCCATCAGGCCATCGAAGATCACATAGACCGACGGCACAACGTACAGGGTGAGCAGCGTGGAGAAGATCAGGCCACCCACAATGGCGTAGCCCAGAGGACGGCGGCTCAACGATCCGGCCCCGAGCCCCAAGGCGATCGGAAGCGCGCCCATGACCGTCGCCACCGACGTCATCAGGATTGGCCGCAGCCGAATCCGACCCGCCTCTTGGGCGGCTTCGATGGTGCTCATGCCTCGCTCCTTGAGCTGATTGATGTATTCCACCAGAAGGATCGAGTTTTTCGTCACCAGTCCGATCAGGAGGATCATCCCGATCTGGCTGTACACGTTGAGGGTTGAGCCGGCCAGCTTGAGGGTGATGAGGGCGCCGGTCACGGCGAGCGGGACAGCCAGGAGCACCGTGAATGGGTGGACCAGCGACTCGAACTGGCTGGCGAGCACCATGAACACGACCACCAGCGCGAGAAGGAACGCGAAGTACAGCGCGGTGCCGCTCTCCTCCAACTCACGCGACTCCCCGGCCAGCGCCGTGCTGCTCCCGCGCGGGAGCACCTCCTTGGCGATGCGGTTCAGGGAGTCCAGTGCCTCCCCGAGGGTGAACCCGGGTGCCAGCCCTGCGGTGATCGTGGAGGAACGCACCCGATCGAAGTGATTGAGCGCTCGTGGTCCTACGCCTTCCTCCACCTTTGCGACAGCCTCCAGCTTGACCAACTGACCTCCCCGACCGCGCACATAGAGGCCGGTCATATCGCTGGGGGTGGCGCGGGCACGGGGGTCCAGTTGGACCATCACGTAGTACTGCTTGTTGTTGCGGGTGAAGGTGCTGGTGCGGTTGCCACCCAACAGCACCTGAAGCGTGGTGGCCACGTCACCGACCGGTACGTCGAGATCCTCCGCTCGGTCCCGATCGAAGTTCACCGTCAGCTCCGGTTTGTTGACCCGGAGATCGCTGTCGATGTTGATGAGTCCCTTGACCTGCCGCGCCCGCGTCAGGAGGGTGTCATTCCCCCGGGTGAGCAGTGCGAAGTCGGGGTGCTGGAGCACAAACTGCACCGGGCTCCCGAAGCCGAACGCGGGCGGGTTGTTGGCAAACGCGAAAATCCCGGGAATCCCGAAGAACTGCGGCTGGACCTCGCTGATAATGTCCTGAACCGAGCGCTTTCGGTGCGACCAATCGGTGAGGTTGGCAAAGATTATTCCGCGGCTCACGCTTCCGAAGAATCCAACGACACTGAAGTACTTGTCGACGTCCTTCGTGCGCCCCAGGATGGCCTCCACCTGCCGCTGGTAGCCGTCGGTGTATGCGAGCGACGAGCCTTCCGGCGCGATGATGAAATTGAAGAAGTACCCCCGGTCCTCCGGCGGTATGAACTCGCGTTTCAGGGAGCGGAAGACCAGGGCCGCACTCGCGGTTACCAAGAGCGCAGCAACAACGACCACGAGGCGGTGTCTGAGAGCGAGTGCCAGGGTCCGGGCGTAACCCGAGGACAGATTTTGGAATCCCTGGTCGAGGATCCGGTAGAGCCTCCCATGCCGAGGCGGTACTCGCAGGATCTTGGCGCACAGCATCGGGGTCAGGGTCAGCGCCACGAACCCCGAAATGATCACCGCGCCGGCCACGGCGATCCCGAACTCATTGAACAGCCGACCAGTCGATCCCTTGAGAAAGGCGAGGGGGGTGAACACCGCGACGAGGGCGATGGTCGTCGACAATACTGCGAAGGCGATCTCGCGAGTGCCGTTGGTGGCGGCCTCCTCCGGGCTCTCGTGCAGCTCCTCCTGGTGCCGGTAGGCGTTCTCCAGCACGATGATCGCGTCGTCCACCACGATGCCGATGGCCAGCGTGAGCGCGAGCAGGGTGAAGTTATTGATGGAGAAGCCCAGGAAGTACATGATCGCGAACGCCGCCACGATGGACGTGGGGATGGCGAGCCCAGGAATGATCGTCGCCCGAAGGTTGCGCAGGAAGATGAAAATGATGATCACCACCAACAGGGCCGCGAGGCCCAGGGTCTCTTCCGCTTCCTTGATCGACCGCTTCACGAAAATGGACTGATCGAACGCTACATTGATGGTGACTCCGGCCGGCAGTGATTGCTGAATCCGGGGCAACTCGTTCAGGATCGCGTTAGAGACTTGAATGATGTTGGCCTTGGACTGGCGGATGACGCCGATGGCGACCGACGGCGTGCCCTTGTAGCGGAGCGCGCTGCGCTCGTCCTCCGGCCCCAGCTCGACTCGAGCCAAATCCTTGAGCTTGGTCAGAACCCCATCGCGGTTCGAGACCACCAGGTTGGAGAACTCCTCTGGGGTCTTGAGCTCGCCCAGGGAGCGAACCGTGAATTCCCGCCGCTCGGACTCGATGCGGCCCGCGGGTACCTCGACATTACGGCTGCGTATGGCCTGCTGCACGTCCTGCACGGTAAGCCCTCGTGCCGAGAGCTCGGAGGCGGAGAGCCAGACCCGCATGGAGAAGCGTCGCTCCCCAAAGATCTGGGCCCGCCCCACTCCCGGGAGCGTCTGAAGCCGGCTCTTCACCAGACGGTCGCCGATGTCGGAGAGCTGGAGCAGATCGTAGTTTTCGCCGGAGAGAGCCAGCCAAAAGAAGGGTTGCGCGTCAGCCTCCTGCTTGGCCACCACCGGCTCGCGTACGTCTTCCGGAAGTCGCCCACGCACCCGAGAGACCTTGTCGCGAGTGTCCTGCGCCGCAGCCTCGACGTCGCG
>DASYVW010000507.1:0-5001 GCA_035936675.1 Gemmatimonadales bacterium | reverse complement strand
CGGCGATCGGAGTGAACATCCCCTGGACAACCGTGTCCACGATCTGTCCTTCGTTCATGACGACGTAGATCGCCCGGGCGAACCCGATGAGCAGTCCGGCAAAGGCCATTGACCTGAATCCGTCGGCGAAGGCCTCCGCAGTTCCACTGATCCCCAGTCCCCGAAGCAAGCCTGCCAGCAGCCCCACGGTGAAGAAGAGCGCCGCCAGCTCATCGAACTCCCAGCCGAGCGTCTGGGCGCCGTAGATATAGATGCCGAAGGCAGCCAGAATGGAAAACAACACCGCGATGTCGCGCCAGTCGAGTGGGGCCCTTTGACCCTCGGGTGATTCCTGAGGGGGGATCCGGGTACGCTGCGCGTAGCGCATGGTGCCCCAGATCCAGAAGGCGAGCGCCGGGATGAGAAACGCCAGCCGAAACCCCAGGCCGGAGGCCGGAGGGAGCTCGGCGACTTTCTGGGCAATGATCACCTGGAACGGATTGACGGGGCTGAAGGCAGCCCCCACCGCGGCCGCACCCAGGCTCATGGCTACCGCAGTCACTGGGGTGAATCCCAGCTGACGTACCAGGAGCAGCAGCACCGGCACGAACGCGATGAGCTCCTCCTGCATCTGCATCATGATGCCACCAAGGCTGAACGCCACGCTCGCCACGGGGATCACCAGAATGCCGCGCCCCTTGAGCCGGCGAGCGAGGCCATTCACCAGCCGGCCGAATGTGCCGGTGCGCTCCACCACGGTGAACCCCCCGCCGATGAGAAACACCAGCCCGATGACGGAGGCGGCGTCCACGATGCCCTTTGGGATCGCGACCATCGCCTGGAACGGACTCACCGGGTGGGGTTCCACCCTGGAGTAGGTGCCGGGCACGACTACGCTTCGTCCGGTGACCGGGTCCTCCCGCCGTTCGAACTTGCCGGCGGGCAGCAGCCAGGTGAGTGCGGCGGCCACAATGACGCACCCGACCAGCAGTGCCAGGGGATGGGGGAAGTGAATCTTCTTCAAAGGCTCCGGCAGTGCCGGCTAACCGGAGGAATTCTGCCGCACGCGATGTGCTCGTCCATCCCGGTGGCCAGCGGCCCGCATGCGGCGGTCTGCGCCTCGCGGGTGGCGTCCGGCTCGGAGGCAGCCGACGCAATCGCGCTGTTCCGGGTTCCACCGAAAGCGACCGTCACCGAGCACTCCACCCGCTGAGATGAGAGCGTGGACCAGAGCAGAAATGCGGCGAAGGCGAGCAGCACAATGAGCGACAGGAATCGTCCTCGAGCGGTCATGCTCCCTCCCATAGGGGTCGGGCAACCCGTTTCCGGCCCCAGAGGAACCAAGTAGCGGGTCCTGCTGTTCTTTTCCCAAGCATCCGCAAGGACAGACGTTGCGAGGGGGAAAGATGAATGGAATGTAAGGAAGTCCTGCTCTGCCTCTGGGAATATCTGGATGAGGAGCTCAGGCCGGAAGAGGCCGCGGAGGTAGCGGCCCATTTGAGCCACTGCGGGGCGTGCTATCCCGCCTATTGCTGCAACCGGGCGCTGCTCGACCTGCTGGCCCGGCAGCGGACGGCCTGCTCGGCTCCTGCCGCTCTCGTCATGTCCATCCGGGTTCAACTAAAGGTTTCTTGATCCTTAACCGCTTCTCGGACCCAGGCCAGGTATTGTTCATCGCCGTGGGAAATAGGGACGGCGATGACCTCGGGCACCTCATAAGGGTGCAGCTCGCGTATTCGTTTCTGAAGCTGAGGTAGTCGCCCAACGGTGGTCTTCAGGTGGCAGTACCATTCCTCGGCATGCTCCGACCTCCCCTTCCAGCGATACGTGCTCGAGACCGGCCCCAGCACCTGGGCGCATGCGGCGAGCCTCTCCGCGACCAATGTCGCCGCCAAATTCTCAGCGAGCGGCTGGTCGGGCAGGATAGTCGTGACCTGACAGCAGCCGGTCACGTCAGAATTCGCCCCCTCGGTGCGATCATTATATTGCGGTCGAGCCTACTGCGCCGTCGTTGCGCCGGCTCTGGCCGGCAGTCCCACCGTTTCGGTGCCGCGCTTACCATCATCGATCGGGGTAACCATCGTTCGCCACCCGCTCTTGAAGCGAAGCGTAAGCCGGTAGCCCAAGGGATCCGCCTGAACGTCGGCAACATCCGGAAGGGTTCGCGCGAACCGCGAGGCCGCCTCCGCCCCTTTGACCAGGTCTGCGGGCGAGGATCGCTTGATGGCAGCACCGAACTCGCGGGCAATCGCTATCGCTTCGGCTTGCTCGCGTCCGTACCGGGCGAACTGATCGGCGGGGACCAGACCTCCCTGACTGGTGAGCCGAGATTGAAAGTCATAGTCCCTGCATGACGTGAGCGCCGTCAACAACAGCACGGCACCAAAGGATCGCCGCATGACAAGTCCTCGAGCTGAGGTCCAGGCCCGGTGAGAACCACCACGCCCGAAGGTAATTCGTCGGTACTCAGAGTACGAGTGCGCCTCCGGGCTCAAGCATGCCTCGGGGTCTTCCTGGCGGCGGCCGTCGCCGTCCATCCACTGACGGTCGCTGCCCAGGTAAGCAGCCCGGACCCGATACAGAATCCGCTGGTCCTTCGTTGGTGGCACGGGCTGGCCTTCCTCGGCGGCATCTCCGGCCTGATGCTGCTGGATCACCCGGCCCAGCGATTTGCGCAGCGGAATCGGTCCAGCCACTCGGACGATGCGGCCACCGTTCTGCGGCACTTCGGCCAACCCGAGGTATTCGGGACGGTTACCGTCGGCCTGGTAGGCGCGGGATTGATCAGCGGCAACGACGAGCTGACCCGGGCCGGCGGCCGCCTGGCCGCCACCCTGGCGCTTGCCGGAGCCGCGGCGACCGGTATGAAGGTCGTGCTGGGCCGGCCCCGGCCCAACGCGAGCCTCGACGCTGACGCGTTCAACCCGTTTTCGGGTAACGATGCGATGCCCTCGGGGCATACGACCGTCGCGTTCGCGCTGGCTACCGCCCTGGCGGATGACATTCACCGGACCTGGGCAACGGTGGGACTCTATACCGTCGCCACCGGGGTGGGATGGTCACGAATGAACGACAACAAGCACTGGCTGACCGACGTGGCGACGGGGGCGATGGTAGGGATCACTTCGGCCAAGCTGGTCAATGGACACTGGCGCATCTTCAACCTGCATCCGCCGAGCGTACTGCTCGGCCCTCGATATGCCGGCCTCTCGTGGCAGGTCAGGTTCTGAGCTCAATCGCCATCTCGCGCCACGGCACAAGGTCTGGCTGAATTGGGATGGCGTGTTTCTGATGGGCCCGAACTATCTCCGCTTTCTGGCGGCGGTCGATGAGACCGGTACCATCCGGGAGGGCGGTCACGCGGTAGGCTGGAGTTACCGCACCTGCCTCAACCGGATCCGGCGCATGGAGCAGGCGCTCGGCCGCCCAGTGCTGTTGACAAAGCGGGGAGGCAGCACAGGTGGAAGCGCCCGCTTGACCCCCGAGGCCCGGCGCCTGGTGCGGATTTTCAAGCAGTGGCACCGGGACATGGAGCGACTCAGCAAGCGCGCCTTCCGCCGTGCTCTCCAAAATCCGTGATTGGATCGCGATAGGCACGGCGTTGCCTATCGGACCTGGCGGCAGTACGTTGGGGCTTGTGTCACCAGCGGAAGGCCGCCATGCGTATACCTGGATTGGTTGGACTCGTGCTGCTCTGTATCGGTGTGCCCGTGGCCGGCCAATCTCCCGGCAAACCGGCAGACTCTCCCACAGTAAAGCTGAGCGGCTACCTCCAAGCGCGCGAGGTTTACCAGAGCAAGGTCGGGATCACGAGCTCAATCAACCGGGCGCGGCTTGCGGCGTCGGGCACCATTATCGAAGCAGTCACCTGGCGCATTCAAGGCGAGTTCCGCACCGGTTCGGTCGGGACCGGCAAGGCCAGCGTGTCGCTTCAGGACGGCTACGTGCGGTACGCGCCTCAATCCTGGGCCTTCCAGATCGGGCAGTTCAAGACTCCGTTCACTCGAGAGTACTACACCTCGATCGCCGACATCGAAACCGCCGATCGATCGACAGTGGTGGATTCGCTCGCACCCAAGCGTGACATCGGCGTCATGGGGGAATACACCCACCGCAAGGTCAGCCTGTGGGCCGGGGTGTTCAATGGCGAGGGCCAGAACGTCACCGCGAATACCGACTCGACTATGCTCGGCGTGGGAAGAGTGGCGGTTCGGGTGATGCCCGAGCTGTCACTCGCGGTCAACGGTGCCCGGTACTTCGGTGACAGCACGCGCTACGGAGTCGACGCCGCCTACGAGAGCAGCCGGGTCACGCTCAAAGGCGAGTACATCGGTCAAGCCAGGGATGCGGCTGGGGGTCCCGACGATTGGGGTTGGTATGGCCTGGGTGCGCTGCGTGTAATTCCTGCGGTCCAAGCGGTTGCGAAATACGAGGAGTTTGGGCGTCCCAGCATCACCACCGCAGTCAAGAACCGGGCTTGGACCGCCGGCCTGAACGTGTATCCCAACGGTCGCAATCTACGGCTGACCTTCGATTATGTATCGCGCAAGGTCGGCGAGCCGGGCGTTCGCAAAGGAAGACTCTTAGCTCAAGTGCAAGCCAGGTTCTGAGATGCCACTCACTCGAGAGGTTTATGTGCGTGCTCAGTTCGCCGTGCTCCTCGGCTGGTTCGCCTTTGTGGTCCCCCTCACTGCCCAGCAGGCTCCAACGGGCCAGCTGATCGTTTTCAACGCGGGGAGCCTGGCAAGGCCGTTCAGCGAGCTGCTGCGGGTGTTCAAGGCCAAGTACCCCGATGTGGTGCCGGCCCAGGAGAATTCAGGCAGCCTAGAGGCGGCACGAAAGCTCACCGATCTCGGCAAGATTCCCGATGTACTTGGCGTGGCCGATTACGGGGTGATCCCCAAGCTCCTCATTCCGGCCCACACCACCTGGTATGCGACCTTTGCCCGCAACGCGATGGTTCTGATCCACACCGACCAGTCCGTCGGCGCCCGCGAGATCAACGGCCGGAACTGGTGGCAA
>DASYVW010000506.1:0-5152 GCA_035936675.1 Gemmatimonadales bacterium | reverse complement strand
CGCGGACGGCCCCTTGAAGGAAGGGCCATCCGCCATATGCGAAGACTGCCGTGCCGAACACCGCGGGAATCCAGCGCGCCCCTGGGATCGCGGGCGGCGTGTAGCCAAACGCCCGCTGGAGCATATGTCCCCAGATGAGCGTCGGAATCGTCAGCAGCAATGAGATCCAGAACTTGTCGCGGAACATGGCCACGCTGTGTCCGGCGTGCTTGTCGTGCCCGGCATGAGCACCGCCATGATCATCGCCCATAGGTGCCCCGTGAGCAGCGTGGGACATGCCAGCGTGATGTGAGTGGGTCATTCGCCCCTCCTGCTCGAGCTGCGATCCGAATCGGCCGGGCGCCCTGAGTCCATCGGCATACCGGGCATGGGATCCGCCGGCATGGAATCCCGCGGCATCATCGGGTGATCCATTTCATAGCCCATCTGCATGACCTTCGGGCGAATGCGGAGATATACCGCCAGTCCTGTCGGTGTCCTCGTGCCATAGACCGGCTCCAGGTCGGCCGGGATGAAGCCGAGAGTTCCGGTGGCACCCGCCCCGATGGTGGCTCGACCCAGTGAGCCCAGCTCGCGAACATACCCCAGCACCAGCGACCCGATGTCGAACTCCGCTGATGGGAGCGTCCCCGCCACCGCGAGATCCTCCGCGCTCTTCCGAAGGTACTCCAGACGGCCGAAGACGGAGTTGCGGCCGTCGAGATCGAGGTTGCTCTCGGCGGTGAGACTGTTCTCCCACCCGCCGCCGGTGTGCTTGTTCGCCCCATAGATGAGCGCGCTCGACCAGTCGCCGCCCCGAGTTGTTGGCGTGGAGTACAGCACAGCGGCATTGACCCGGTGCACTGATTCAGTGGGCCGAAGCGCGTCGGGACTCTCGAGGAACGCATATGAGCCGCTGACGCTCCAGTTGGGAGTGGGGTTCACCGTGAGCCGGCCCGAGTAAGAATCCAGGCTCCGTCCACCGTAGTCGAGATCGTAGCGATCCTCATCCGGCTCCCGGCCGTTGAACAACGACCCCTCGGCCTTTACCGTGTGGCTGAAGAGACCGGCGGTGAGGACTCCGAAGGAGATGTGGGTGGCATCCTGCCAGTGGTGGGCGAGGGGGGCCAGCGGGTCACTCGCGGCGGATGGACGATGGGGAAAGGCCACCGGCCCGACCGCGGGCTCGCCCACGGGCGCCACATAGAAAGAGACCGCCAGGTTACGGCTGATGGGGCGCTCGTAAAGCGCGGCAAGCTCCATGAAGAGATCGTGAGGGTGTTGCCGATCGTGCAGCGGCTCCCCTTTATAGGATTCCCCGGACTGGAGCAGTAGAGGATAACCCTTGGCCCCGACCGTAAAGGGCTCGGCGCTGAACATGCCGCGTAGTTGCAGGGACCCTGGGCCAACGGCTCGGGTGGCCATCAACATCCCCCAGTTGATACTGCTAGCCTGGTCGTCGCCCCGCCGGCCGAACTGCTTGTCGTACATCCCGAAGACGACGCCGTGGACCATCAGAGCCCAGGACCCGGCCCGGAAGTGCATGGCGTGCATCGGGGCCGCGTCGGGTAACCACGAGGTGCCCGAGCCCATACGGGTCATGGGAACGCCAAGGACACCCGGCACCATTCCCTCCTCAGGCATCGGCATCTGCGCCATCGAGTCCGCGTGGGCACTCGTGTCTGGCCTAGCCGGGTGGTGAGGCTGGTGCTGGGCCTGAACCACCCTCGTCGGGTTTATAGAAATGGCAACGATGACCGCGGCTGCGGCCAACAAGCGTGTTCGCATGGTGATCTCCTAGTCGTTGAACAACTGAACAGCGAGCGAGACTAGGCGATCGTTTGCGGCGGAGGGGTTGGAGGCTGCTGGAGGGTGGAGTCGGGCGAGGTCTCTAGGCCAATGGTGCCCGGATGGTGAGCCGGTGGAGTGCTCAGCGTCAGGAGGGAAGGCAATGCCGCCGAGATACCTGAAATGGAGCAGGGAGCGATGCTGGCACAGTCAGTAGCCGGACAGTGGGGGCAATCCGAATGCATCGGACGAGTCCACGATGGTGCCGGGCCTTGGTGGCCAACATGTCCGCCCCCGGGGTGAACCGCGTGCATAACTGTGGCTTCGTGGGTTGCGCAATGAGATCGCTGCACCAGGGCGAGTCCAAGCCCCGGGGTGCTCAGAATGCCGACGAGCAACAGGAGAAACTTACCTACCTTCGACGAGCTCATACCCCCAAGCCTAGCGTCCACGGAAGCGGCCGTCGTCGAGCGGTGTGCTCTACGATTGTTGCTCGTCGCGCGGGAATGCGCGCTGCCCTCAGATTTCGTCCGGTCGCAGGCGCCGGCTGTGGCGACCTGCGAACGGACCCACCCCTGGGCTTTGCACGTCGAGTGCCGAAGGTTGAAGGGAAGCATTCCGGTTGGCCTCATCGATACCCCGCCGCCTGGAGCTGGAATAACTCGGAGTACAATCCGCCGAGCGCCACCAGTGCTTCATGCGTTCCCTGTTCCACAAGCTCCCCGCCTTTAAGCACCAGGATCCGATCCGCCATCCGCACCGTCGAGAACCGGTGCGAGATCAGCACCGCCATCCTTCCTTTAGTCAGCTCGGAGAACCGGAGGAACACCCCGTACTCGGCGCGGGCATCGAGCGCTGCCGTCGGCTCGTCGAGGATGAGGAGTTGGGCGTCGCGCATGTAGGCTCGGGCCAGCGCCACCTTCTGCCACTCGCCACCGGACAGGTCCACGCCCCCCTCGAATCGCTTCCCCAGCATCTGGTCGTAGCGGCCGGCCAGCCGCTGGGCGACGCCGTCGGCCAGGCTTCGCTCGGCCGCCGTTTGGATCGCCGGGTCGTCCTCCACCCGGCTGATGTTGCCGACCGCGATGTTTTCCTTCAGCATGAAGTCGTAGCGGACAAAGTCCTGAAAGATGACCCCGGCGTTTCGCCGGAGGCTGTCGATATCGTACTCTCGGAGATCGATACCGTCGAGCAGAATCCGGCCCTCGGTCGGGTCGTAGAGTCGCGCCAGCAGCTTGACCAGGGTGGTCTTCCCGGCGCCGTTCTCGCCCACCAGCGCCAGCCGCTCGCCCGGCGAGAGCGAGAAGTCGAGCCGCCGGACCGCCCAGTGCTCCGAGCCCGGATACTTGAATCCCACGCCCTCGAAGACGAAGCCGGTCTTGATCGGCACCGGCACCTGCTTCGCTCCCGGATTTCGCCGGATGCTGGGCTCGATGTCGAGGAAGGTGAACAGATCCTCCAGATAGAGGCTCTGCTCGAACACCTGCGCCAATGACAACAGCACCCGCTGGATCAGATCCCGGCTCTGCCGGAACGAGCCCGCCAGGAAGGTGAGCACGCCGATGGTGAACGGTCCCGCGGCCGAGCGGTGGCCTTTTACGGTGAGATAGATGATGACGGCATAGGCGGCGTAGTAGCCGAGTGTGCCGACAATGGACAACAACGTCGAGACCACACTGCGCCGGACCGACAGCGACTTGTTCGCCTCGTAGAACTCCTGCGAGAGCTTGTCGTAGCGGCCCACCAGGAAGTCCGAGAGGCCGAAAAGCTTGAGCTCCTTGGCAGAGATGTCGCTCGCGCCGATGTAGCGGAGATAATCCAGCTGGCGCCGCTCGGGGGTCCAGGAGTAGAGCAGCGAGTACCCCAGGGACGCGAAGTGGGTCTCGCCCAGGAGCGAGGGGAGCACGGCGACGACCAGCAGGACCAGGAGCCAGGGCACGTACACCGCGAGTGCTATGCTGAGCGACACCAGCGTGATGAGATCCTGCAGCGTCGCGAGGAGCATGGTGAACAGGCCAATGCGGCCGACCGTCTGGCGACGAGCCCGCTCCAGCTTGTCGTAGATCTCGGCGTCCTCGAACTGCTCCAGATCCAGGGTGGCTGCGTGCTGCATCAGCTGGACGCTGGTGCGGTTGGCGAAGAGGTCGCCCAGCAGACTCTCCAGCAGCGCCGAGAGACGGCTCAGTCCCTCGCCCACCAGGGCGATGACCAGCTCGATGCCCACCAGGGTGGCGAGCCGGGACCAGGGCACCGGCCCGCCGCTGCCGGCGGTCGCGATCGCGTGCACCACCTCGTCCACGATGAGCTTCCCGATCCAGAGCACCGCGAGTGGCACGGCCGATCGAGCCACCCGGAGCACGAGGATGCCGACGACGTAGCGCGGCTCGCTCTCCCACACCATCCGGAGGAGCCGGGGCAAGTGTCGCAGGGCCTGGAGCCGCTGGCGCCAGGTGACATCCGGATCCGCGAGCTGGCGCCCGCGTCCGTTGGGTCGTACGACGGGATGGCCGAGGGGAAGGGACATATGACGAAAGGTAAGGCGGTACGGCGGTAGGGCGGTACGGCGGTAGTGAAGCGATGCTCCTCGGCACTCGGAGTGTCCGCGGTCCGGAGGACCGCGCCAATTCAAGAGCCCGGCCCGTGAGGGCCGGGTGGGCGTCCACGCCCAAATCGATCGTGTAGGCCCGCGTATGCGGGCGTAATGGGTTCGTCGGGACGACCGGGTCATACCTTCGTCGCCAACCCCTTGGAAACAACGCCCGCCCTCCGGGCGGGCATGCATGATTCGTTTGGGCTTGCGGCCCACCCGGCCCTTACGGGCCGGGCTCCAAGATAGCGCGGTCCTCCGGACCGCGGACGCGCCGTGAGCCTGAGCGGCTCCCTATTCCTCGGGAGCCCCATCTCCTCTCACTGTTCACGCCTTTGCTCCCCTCGACTAAATTCCGCGATGCCCTCCCCCACCAAGACCGCCCTCATCACCGGAGCTACCCAAGGAATCGGCCGGGCCACCGCCTTTGCCTTCGGGCGGGCCGGCTATCGAGTCGGCATCTGCTCCCGCACCGAAGCCAAGGTTCGTCAGGTGGTGGAGGAGCTACGGAAGGGGGGCATAGAAGCTGCAGGTGCGGCGGCCGACGTGGGCCAGCCGGAGCAGGCTGCTCGGGCCGCCGAGCAGGTCATCGGCCAGCTGGGAGAGATCGACGTCCTGGTAAACAATGCCGGTGTGCTCATCGCCAAGCCATTCGAAGAGTTGAGTTTGGATGACTGGGACACGATGATGAACACCAACGTTCGGAGCCTTTACCTGATGACCCGCGCCGTGCTCCCGGCCATGCGCCGCCGCCGGGAGGGATCGATCGTCAATGTGGCGAGCCTTGCCGGTCGCAAC
>DASYVW010000505.1:0-7012 GCA_035936675.1 Gemmatimonadales bacterium | reverse complement strand
TTCACCACCACTTCGACCCGGCCATCCGGCAGATTCCGGGCGTACCCGCTGAGGCCCAGGGACCTGGCGTGCCGGGCGACGAACCAGCGGAACCCAACACCCTGCACCTGCCCCGACACCAAGTATCGCAGATCGCTCACTCGGCCACCCGGGATTGTCCCCGCCGCCGCCAAAGCACGTAGGCGACCAACAGGATCACGACGCCCGGAAGGATGTACGTCAGGAAAGTATGGTGCACGTATGTCCCGATGACTGCCTCGACCTGTTCCCCATGACGACCAATGATCCAGCCGAGATACGTGAGAATCACACACCAGAGTCCGGCACCCAGTGCGGTGAAGAAGATGAATCGCCCGAGATTCATGCGGGACACCCCAGCCGGGATTGAGATCAGGTGCCGCACCACTGGCAGCAGCCGGCCTATCAGGGTGCTGATTTCACCGTGCCGCCGGAAGAAGGCCTCGGTCCGATCGAGCGACCGAGCGGAGACGAGCACGTACTTACCGTACTTACGCAGGAGGGGTTCACCCACGAACAACGCCAACGCGTAGTTCACCAGCGCTCCAATCACGCTACCCAGAGTCCCCACCCCCACGGCCAGGAGGCTGTTCATCTGACCCTTCGCGGCCAGGTAGCCGGCCGGCGGCATCACGAGCTCGCTGGGAAGGGGGAGAATGGAGGATTCGATGGCCATCAGGACCAGGATCCCGGGATAGCCGAGCCTGAGGATGGTGTCCGCCAGCCAGTGAAAGAAGCTCGAAAGCATGTGGTGTCCGTTATTCGGAGAAGCCGAACTGACCCACCAGAGGCACGAAACGAACGTCGGCGATGGTGCTGACGCGGACGCCGTCCCCATTCCGCTCGACCAGGGTGAGGGTCTGCGACGCGCGATCGCCCAGCGGAATGACCATGCGTCCCCCCACTGCGAGTTGCTCCACCAGAGGCCCGGGAATCTCGGGCGAGGCCGCGGACACGAGGATCGCGTCGAACGGGGCGAAGGGCCGCCAGCCAAGTGTGCCGTCGCCCACGAGCACGGTCACATTGCGAATGCCGGCATTAGCGAGCGCGGTCCGGGCGCTTTGGGCCAGGTGCGAAACCCGCTCGACGCTGAATACCATGCTGGCCAGCAGTCCGAGAAGCGCCGTCTGATATCCCGAACCGGTTCCGATCTCGAGCACCTTCTCCCGGCCGGTGAGACCGATCAGCTCGAGATATCTCGCCTGGACGTAGGGCTGCGAGATGGTTTGCCCGCTGCCGATCGGCAACGCCGTATCGTCGTAGGCCCGGTGCCGCACACTCTCTGGGACGAAGAGATGCCGCGGCACCTTCTGGACGGCGTGCAGCACGGAAAGATCGCGCACGCCCTTGCGCCGGAGGACTTCCACCAGGCGGTTGCGGTAACCGCCGTAGCTGTCGCCCTCCCCTACCCCTCCAGCGACCATCCTCGAACCGTTTCCAGAAGAGAGTAGTTGGTCAAATCCATGTGGAGTGGGGTGACTGAGATGAAGCCTTCCGCGACGGCCAGGTGGTCGGAATTCTCGCCTCCAGTCCAGGTGATGGTCCCGCCACCGATCCAGTAGATCTCCCGGCCCCAGGGGTCCTTCATCCGGGTGAGCGACTCCGAGAAATACCGGCTACCCAGCTTGGTCACCTGAATGCCTTTGACCTCGGATGCCGGAATCCTCGGCAGGTTGATGTTGAGCAGCATCAGCTCGGGGAAGTCCGGCACGCTGGTGATGCGCCGGATGAGGTCGACCAGGAGATGGCGGTAGGTGGCCATCGTTTCGGGCTGATTGCCGGCGAAGGAGATGCCGATCCCGGGAACTCCCAGGGTCACCGCCTCCATGGCGGCCGCAACCGTGCCCGAATAGAGCACGTCCTCGCCCATGTTGGGGCCATGGTTCACCCCCGAGAACACGAAATCCGGGCGCTCGGGCATCAGGGCCTGGAGGGCAAGCATCACGCAATCGGTCGGGGTACCGTCGATCTGCCAGGCGCCGTCGGGCCGCCGGGTAGGCCGCAGCGGCCGGTGCAAGGTGAGCGAATGTGATGTACCGCTCTGCTCCCGATCGGGGGCCACGACGGTCACGGTGCCTACCTCCCTGCAGGCATCAGCCAGCAGCGCGATACCCGGGGCCAGCATGCCGTCGTCGTTGCTGACCAGGATATTCATCTACTTGTTAACTGTTCCCGGTTCGCTGTTCACGCTTCTCTTCGGCGGTGTCTTCCCGTCCAGGATGGCCAGTGCCTGCTCGACGGTGGTCCGGATCTCCTGAGCCAGCTCCGTCTCGAAGGCACGGTGGGCAGACACTCGCAGCTCGCCCGTTCTGCGGTAGTGGTCGACACGCTGGCGCGCGCCCTCGATTGTGAACTTCTCGGTGTAGAGCAGATGCTTCACCAGCATGATCAGCTCCACCTCCCGGCCCTTGTAGACCCGGTTCCCGGAGCGGTTCTTGGCCGGATTAAGGAAACGAAACTGACTTTCCCAGTAGCGCAGCACGTGGGGCTTGAGGTCCGTCAGCCCGCAGACCTCACCGATCGAGTAGAATTCCTGGACCGGTCGGGGGGTGGTGGTCGTTGTCATCTCCACTGCTCCGACTTGAGTTCCCGTGCCATCAGCTCCGCGATCCCCTCGCGGGCCGGCTTCCCGCTGAACAAAACTTCACAGACTTTCTGGGTGATGGGAAGCTCCACCCCTGTACGCGCCCCGAGTGCCGCGCCGGCCTTCGAGGTGTTGGCTCCTTCAGCCACGCTGCGGTGCGCAGCGCGATAATCATCCAGCGTTTGGCCCTGACCCAGTGCCACGCCGAGCGCCCGGTTGCGGCTGAGATCGCCCGTCGTCGTCAGGATGAGATCGCCCATCCCGGCGAGACCGGCAAACGTCTGCGGGTTGGCGCCGAGTGCCACGCCCAGACGGGTGATCTCGGCCAACCCTCGGGTGATCAGTGCGGCCCTCGGATTGTGGCCCATGCCGAGCCCCTCCAGGATTCCAGCCGCGATGGCGATGACGTTCTTGAGCGCTCCCGCCAGCTCCACCCCGACGACGTCATCGTGGGAGTACACCCGAAACCGCGGCGTGGCAAAGATGCGTTGCGCGTCTCGGGCCGTCGACTCGTCCCTGGCTGCGGCCACGACCAGCGTGGGCTGCCCCTGACATACCTCGATGGCGAAGCTGGGACCGGAGAGAGCGGCGAACCGCGCCTCCGGCAGACACTCCTCGAACACCGCGGACATGAGAGCCAGGGTGTCGGTCTCGATTCCCTTGGTGGCGCTCACGATGAGGGTGCCAGGCCGTACCACCCCACGGATCTGGTTCACCACCGAGCGTACCGCATGACTCGGGGGGGCGGATACGATCACAGGCGCGTCCGCCACCGCCTCCCGGGGGTCCGCGAAGGCGCGCAACCCCGCTTCCAGCCGCACGCCGGCGAGGAACACCGGATTCTCGTGACTACGGTTGATCGCCTCGACTACTTCGGGCTCGTAGGCCCAGAGCCGGACGGTCTCCCCCTTGGCCGCGAGCAAGTTTGCCAGAGTCGTACCCCAGCTCCCTGCACCGAGCACTGCGACCAGGGTCATCGAGGTGGCGTGGTTGCCGCCCGGGCACGACGACCGAAACGGTTTTCCGTCCCCCTGATCAGCCGCTGGATATTGCGCCGGTGGAGGAAGATCACCCCTGCGGCCACGGCCACATCGATCCACAGAAGCTCGGCTGTCGTGGGACGCTCCAGCAGGTAGACTGCAAGCGGAAGCACCGCGGCCGCGGCTATGCTGCCAAGCGAGACGTACCCGGTCAGCAGCACCAGCACCGCCCAAACTGTGGCAGCAACGGCGAGCGCCAGCGGCGTCAGGCCCAACATCACCCCGGCGGCCGTGGCCACCCCCTTCCCTCCTTTAAATCCCACGAAAACGGAGAGGACGTGGCCCAGGATAGCGGCCACTCCGCATGCCACTGCGAACAGCTCGGAGTCCGTCACGCGGGGCGCAAAGACGAGGACCGGGATGGCGCCCTTGGCGATATCGAACAGCGCGACCGGGATTGCGTACTTCCACCCCAGCACCCGGTAGAGATTCGTGGCGCCGAGGTTGCCGCTACCGTGTTCTCGCAGATCGATTTTGGCGAATAGTCGGCTGACCAGGTGACTCGTCGGGATGGCGCCGAGAAGATAGGAGGCGAGCAGCGCGAGCGCGGCTTCGAGCATCAGCGGCGAGACCCTCGTCGGGTGAACTTCAGTCGCAGCGGAGACCCGGAAAACGGCCAGGCCTCGCGGAACCCATGCACCAGGTAACGCTGATAGGACTCCGGCACCTCATCGGGCCTGTTGCTCACGATCGCGAGCGTGGGAGGAGCCGTTCCGATTTGTGAGGCATAGAGCAGCTTCACCTCCTCGCCTGGTTTCTGGGGCGGCGCGTTGCGCTCGATCAACTCGGCCAGCACCTTGTTCACTTCCGCAGTGGGAACTCGCAGCTCGCGTCCCTCCGCAACTTCGATGATCTGATCGAGCACCTTGCGTACCCGTTGCCCCGTCAGGGCGGACACATACAGGAAAGGCACGTAGCGGAGGAACGGCGCCTTGGCGATCAGCGCCTCCTGGCCCTGTCGCGCAGTGTTGGCATCCTTCTCCTCGACCAGGTCCCACTTGTTCACCAGGACGATCAAGCCGCAGCCCTTGTCCCAGGCCTGGGTCGCAATCCGGAGATCCTGGTTGTGCATACCGGCCGTCGCGTCCACTACGACCACGCAGACGTGGGCCCGTTCAATCGCGCGTTCAGTCCTCAGTGTGGAGTAGAACTCAAGATCATCTTCTACTTTAGCCCGACGTCGTAAGCCTGCAGTATCAATGAAGTTGAGTGTTTTACCCTGAAAGCGCAAGACGGAGTCGATGGCGTCTCGAGTGGTGCCGGCCTGGGGTGCCACCAGATGGCGCTCCTCGCCGAGGAGGCGGTTGACCAGGGAGGACTTGCCCACATTGGGCCGACCCACGACCGCCACGTTGATGGCATCCTCGGCTTCTCCCATGTCGTAAGGGGGCAGACGCTCGACAACGGCGTCGAGAAGATCGCCGCTCCCTTTCCCAATCGCCGCACTCACCCCGACCGGATCGCCGAAGCCCAATGAGTAGAAGGCATACTGCTCGGTGCTGGTCTCCAGGTTGTCGAGCTTATTGACCGCGAGCAACACCGGCCGGCCGGCCTTCCGCAGGTGCTCGGCAATGGCGCGGTCTACCGGATTCAGTCCTTCGCGCCCATCCACGACAAAAAGCACGACGTCGGATTCGTCGAGCGCAAAATCTACCTGTTGGCGGATGGCTCGATCCATCGAGTCGGCCGATTCCGGCACCAAGCCGCCCGTGTCCACTACCCAGAACCGCCGTCCCTGCCACTCGGCGTCACCAAAGTGCCGGTCTCGCGTCGTCCCGGGACGCTCGGAGACGATCGCCGGCCGGCCACCGAGGAGCCGGTTGAAGAGAGTGGACTTGCCAACGTTGGGGCGACCGATGATTGCGACGGTGGGCTTGCTCACGCCGCAACCGGTTCATGCAGCGCGTCGCTGAAATCTTTGGAGAGACGGATCTCGACGGGGACTGAGGCAGCGAGCAGATCGAAACTCATGTTGTCGATGAAGACCCCATCGTCGTTCACCGACTCACCGGGCAGGAGTACCAGGTCCAGATCGCGCCGGCCACGAAGGGCCTGCTGCATCGCCACACCCGGCAAGAGACCCGCAGTGGTGACGCTGGGTCCGAAAAGCGTATTGATCACCGGAATCAGCTCGAACTCCGAGCCGGTAACCCGGGCGAGCGGCTGGAGGACCATCGGCATCAGCTGACTCATCGCCGTGCCGGTGACGACGCCGATCCGCTTCCCCTGCCATCCCTGCAAAGTCGACGACTCGGCTTTGATCCGCTGCTGCAACCAGCGCACCGACCCGACGCCGTTCTCCACCTGGTCGAAACCATCGTAGATCCCGGCCGGCGGAAGGTCGACCCCCGCGCGCAGATAGAGCTCGTCGGCCCCAAAGGCCCAGTGAATCCCCCGCTCGGATACAGCGACGGTGGCTTGCTGCTCGATCAGCGCAATGGCGCCCCGGCACTCCTCAGCGGTGGGCTCGCGCACCAGGTGATGTTTGGAGTACTCGGTAAGACCAACGGGAACGACTGAACATCCCACAATGGCGGGCCCGAACTGGTACAGGTCATCGAGTGTCTGCCGGAGCACCGCCCCGTCATTGACCCCGGGCGACAACACGACTTGGGTGTGGAACTCGATGCCGTGCTCGGCAAACCGGCGGAGCTGGGGAATGATGTCGGGCGCAGTGGGATTTCGGAGCAGGTATCGTCGCACCGTGGGATCGGTGGCGTGTACCGAGACGTACAGCGGGGAGAGCCGGTACTCCATGATCCGCTGCTCATCGTGCGGCTTCAGATTGGTGAGGGTGGCGAAATTGCCGTAGCGGAAGGAGAGGCGATAGTCATCGTCCCTGATGTAGAGCACGTCGCGCAGGCCGTCGGGTAGGCCGTCCACGAAGCAGAAGTCACAGCGATTGGCGCAGCGACGAATACGCGGCGGCTCGAGATCGACGCCCAGGGGCTCACCCAGCGGACGCTCGATATCGAACTCGATCTCTTCTCCATCCGGTTGACGCACGTGAAGCAGGAATTCCTCCTCGGCGGTGAGAAACTCCCAGTCGAGAAAGTCCTCCAGCTCCCGTCCGTTTACCGAGAGGAGCTCAGTCCCCTCTCTGAGCCCCAGCTCGGCCGCAATCGAAGCAGGATGTACTGCCGTCACTCGGATCATGCTGCCGCCATCGACAAGGAGCGCCTCGCCAGCCAAAGCCAGTAAAGATCGGCCTTTACCTGGTCAGATTCAAGCTCCCTATATACGCAAACAGCGCTTTCACCCGGGAAAGCGCTGTTGGCGGCAGGGATCGGCCTCGCCGTCTTGGCCGGAACCAGGTGCTGGCAGACTCAGACGACTAGAGCCTACTGGACGTGGATGATCTTCCCGGCGG
>DASYVW010000504.1:0-6320 GCA_035936675.1 Gemmatimonadales bacterium | reverse complement strand
AGCCAGCGGCGGCCAGCGGGAGTTCATTCCGCCTCTGCTCGCCGCCGCCGCTGCCGCCGGTGCCGACGGGTTCTTCATTGAGACCCATCCCGACCCTTCGCGAGCCCTGAGCGACGCGGCCACCCAGTGGCCCCTCGACCGGCTGGCCGATCTGGTGGGCCAGACGCTCGACGTCTGGGGCAGGGCACGGGTATGAGCACTATCGACCCTGCGGCCGCCCGGCGGGTCCGGCTGCTCGGCCTCGACGTGGACGGCGTGCTGACCGACAATGGGGTCTTCATCGGGCCGGTGGCGGGAGCTCGGGTCGAGCTCAAGCGCTTCGACATCCAGGACGGACTGGGACTGATTCTCCTGCGGACCGCGGGCCTCCCGGTCGTCTGGATCAGCGGTCGAAGCTCCGAAGCGACTGCACTGCGCGCGGCCGAGCTTCGAGTGGCAGAGGTGCTTCAGGTACCTGGGCCCCGCAAGCTGGCGGCCTTCGACGAGCTGCTGACGCGGCGCCGGGTCGGGTGGGAGGAAGTGGCCTTCGTGGGCGACGATCTCGCCGATCTTCCAGTCCTCCGGCGCGTGGGGTTGCCGATCGCCGTTGCCAATGCGGTGGCCGACGTAAAGGCAGTCGCCGCGTACGTGACCCGCGCGTCGGGTGGGCACGGCGCGGTCCGTGAGGTGATCGAGCTTCTTCTCAGGGCGCGTGGCGAGTGGGCGGACATTCTCGAGCGCTACTTCGCCGAGCAGGCCGCGGAGGTCGTGTGAGGCGCAGAACTTTGCTGTCTGCCCTCTCCGCCCTCTCCGTCCTTGCATGCGAGGATACCGGGGTGCGCCCGACCACAACCGTTCAGGCCTCCGACAGTGCCGACCAGATACTGGAGGGGTTCTCCCACTATGTCACCAATAACGGGATTCTGCGCAGCCGGGTGGAAGCGGACACCGCGTTCTTCTTCGAGCCGACTCAAATGAACGAGCTGCACAGGGTGAAGATTGTGTTCTTCGATATCAAGGGGGCGGAGAGCTCCACCCTGACGGCTAAGCGGGGCACTTATCGCTGGCAGGATGGATCGATGCAGGCCACGGGCAACGTGGTTGTGGTGTCACCCGATGGACGCCGACTCGCCACGGATGTGCTCAAGTATGACAACGCGACCAACACCATCCTGACCGATCGGCACTTTACCTTCGACCGGGGCGAGGAACACCTCGAGGGCAACAGCTTCCGCTCCGATCCCGACTTCAAGAATGTCGTGACCGATCGTCCACGGGGCGTGACGGGCAACGGCATGTTGCTGCCGGGACAATGAGGATGCCTCGCCCGCATCCCCGCTTCCCTGCCTCCCCGCCGCTCTGGGCCGTCCTCGTGATGCTTGCTACGTCTGCGGTACCCCTCGCGGCCCAGAGCGACCGCTGTGTCTTTCAGATCAACAACGTCGATCGGCAAGGCAGCGTGGTCGAGACGCCTCAGGGCACTAACTATTTTGCGGGAGGCAACGTCCGCCTGAGCTGCCGGGGCTCGCAGATCACCATGCAGAGTGACAGCGTCGCCGCGTACGGCGGAAACCTGGTCCGATTCATCGGCAATGTGAAATACCGCGACTCGACCCTCACCATGGATGCCGACTACGGCACCTACTACAAGGCCGGCGAAAAGTGGGAGGCGCGGGGGAACGTCAACACCCGGAACCTCAAGACCGGATCGACCCTCACCGGCCCAGCGCTGGACTACTTCCGGGTGGTGAAGGGCGTGCGTGATACGCTGGAGATGTACGCGACGGCCCGGCCCCGCATTCAATACGCCAGCGCCGACTCGAGCTCGCGCGGGACGGAGCCCTACGTCATCGTCGCCGACCGGGTCCGCTTCAAGGGCGGCGATCGGCTGTGGGCGGGCGGGAAGGTCACGATCGATCGGAGCGACTTCGCTGCCCGGGGTGACTCGCTGCGGCTCGACACGGGGAAGGGAAGTGACGGTACCCTGCTCGGGGGCAATCCGGTGATGCGTGGGCTGGGCCGGGACAGCTTCAGCGTTGCAGGTCGCAGACTCGACCTCAAGCTCGACCGCCGGGAAGTGACCGCCGTGACGGCCAAGGGCGCGGGGCACGCCATCAGCAAGGAATGGGATCTGGTGGCCGATACGATCGGACTCGGCCTCAAAAATCGGAAGTTGGAGCAAACGTTGGCGTGGGGCGATTCAACCCGCCCCTATGCCAACTCCCCGTCGTACGCCATGCGAGCCGATTCTCTGGCCCTGGACACGCCGGCGCAGCAGCTCAAGGAAGTACGCGGATTCGGAACCGCCTGGCTCGGGGGGGAGATCGACGCGGTCAGCAAACAGCGCGACTGGATGCGGGGCGACACCGTGGTTGCTCAGTTCGTGCAACGGGATTCCGCCGGCACCCACCGCTCGGCCCTGAGCCGCATCGTAGCCCGGAAGGGCGCGCAGTCGTATCACATCGACCCGAGCACAAAGTATCCGGATCGGCCATCGGTCAACTATGCCCGCGGCGACGTGATCGTCATGACGATGAAGCGGGGCGTACGCACCGGGGTGGACCGGGTGGACATCCGAGGACAAGTCGATGGAATCCAGCTGGAGGCGACCGACGCGAAGCCGGTGGACTCGACCAAGGCTCGCCCCGACTCGCTCCCCCGTGTACGGGGCACTCGATGACGGCGCCCGCCGCTCCCGAATGGGTTGCCGCGCTCGGTGATCGGGACCCTTCGGTGCCCATCGCGTTGGCGGCCATCGTCCGCGCTGCCGGCCCGTCGGACAGCATCGCATTTTCGGATCTGGTCCTGGGCTACCGTGAGGCCTACCTCGCCTGCTACCAGGGCGACGAGGATCAGGAGATCTCCGGTGACGACGTGCGCGGGTACCTGACGCAGTCCGTACTCCCGCGGCTCACGACCGAGGGATGGATTCTCGACACCTCCCCAGGTTACTGGCAGACCGTAAAGCCCAGGGTGGCCTGGTGGGGACCGGGCAAAGAGGAGCGGCAAACCGTCTACGATGCTTTGCTCGGATCGGCCCGCCGGGCGGTGGTGCGGGCCAAGTCGTTCACCCGCCGCCGGACCAAGGCCAGCCTGCTCGAAGGGCTGGATCTCTCGAAGAGCTTCAAGGGACGCACCGTAGTAGACCAGGTGAGCGTCCGGGTCGAGCAGGGAGAAATCGTGGGGCTTCTTGGGCCCAATGGGGCGGGAAAGACCACGACCTTCTACCTTATTACGGGCCTCATCCGGCCCGACAAGGGGCGGGTATTGCTGGACGGCCACGAGTTGACCGATGCGCCCATGTACCAGCGGGCGCGCAGCGGTATCGGCTACCTCGCCCAGGAGCCGTCCATCTTCCGAAGGATGACCGTCGAGGAGAACATTCTGGCGATCCTGGAAACCCGGCCCCTCGGCCGAGAGGAACGGCACCGCCAGCTGGATCGCATGCTGGACGAGCTGTCGATCAAGCACCTGCGGAAGAACAAGGCCTACTCGCTGAGCGGAGGCGAGCGCCGGCGACTGGAGATCACCCGCGCGCTCGTGTCGGACCCGAAGTTTATGCTGCTGGATGAGCCGTTCGCCGGCGTCGACCCGATCGCCGTACACGATATCCAGACTATAGTCGCCGGACTGCGGCATCGGGGCATCGGCGTGCTGATTACGGACCATAACGTGGAGCAAACACTCGACATCGTAGATCGGGCTTACATCATGTTCGAAGGCAAAGTGCAGGCCGCCGGTACAGTGCGCGATCTGGTGTACGACGACCGCGTCGCCCAACTCTATCTCGGACCCACGTTGACCGCGCGACTTCGCGCCCGGCTCGAGGCAGTGGCATGAGGACCGGTCTCTCCCAGCATACCAGCCTCCGGCAGGAGCTTCGGGTCAATCCACGGCTGTACCAGGCCATGGACATGCTCTACATGCCCATGATGGACCTGCAGCAGCACCTCAAGCAGGAGTTGCTGGCCAACCCGTTCCTCGAGCTGCTCGAGCCGGAAGAAGAGACGGCGGAGCCGCTCACGGCCGAGCAGGAAAAGCAGCAGGAGAAGCAGAAGGAGAAGCAAGACGAGGTCGACTGGGAGGAGATCCTGCTCAACGGCTTCGAGGTGGGAGGCACCCGGGAGCAGTACGAGCAACTCGAGTACAACGAGCCGGTCACCGTCGAGACCCGGAATCTGATCGATCACCTCCGGGAACAGCTCCAGATGCTGACCCTTACTCCCCGACAGCTGCTGCTGGCCGAAGAGTTTCTGGGCAATATCAACGAGGAGGGGTACCTCGCCGCCTCGCTCGAGGAGATCCTCGGCTCAGTCAATCAGCTGATGGCGGGACACGTCGCGAAGCGCGGAGAGGACGGAGAGGAGAGAGAGGACGCAGAAGATGGAGAGGTCGCCGATTTTACCGTAGCTCCATCCGCTGACTCGGGAACGGCTCCCTCCTCTCCGTCATCGCCGCCCTTTTACACCATGCAAGACGCCGAGGAAATGCTCACCGTCATCCAGCGTCTGGATCCCTCCGGTATCGGTGCGCGCGACCTCCGGGACTGCCTGCTCATCCAACTGGTCGAGCTGGCCGATACGGCCTCGCTCACCTATCGGCTGGTGTTCGAGGCGTTCCCCGATCTCATCGCCCATCGCTGGAACGAACTGGCCAAGCGCTTTGGGGTCGAGCCGGTGGCGGTACAGGCCGCGGCCGACCAGCTCTCCCGGCTGGATCCCAAGCCCGGTCTCAGGTATTCCGAGCAGACCGACGGCTACATCATTCCCGACCTGATCGTGGAAAAGATCGGCGTGCGCTACCACGTCTTTCTGAACGACACCGGGATGCCTCGGCTGCGTCTGAGCCGCTCGTATCAGGAGATTGCGCGCGACAAGAAGAAGATGACGCCGGAGAACCGCGAGTTCATTGCCTCCAAGATGAATAGCGCGAACTGGATGATTCAGGCGATCGAGCAGCGGCGGCAGACCATGCTGAAGGTGATGAACTTCATCGTGGACCGGCAGCGTGACTTCTTCGAGAAAGGCATCGAGTACCTCAAGCCACTCACCCTCCGCGAAGTGGCCGAAGTGATCAACATGCACGAATCCACCGTCAGCCGGGTGACCAACGAGAAATACGTCCAGACCCCGCGTGGGGTCCTCCCGCTCAAGTTCTTCTTCTCCAGCGCGCTCTCGACCTCATCCGGCGAGGATGCAAGCGCGCGTTCCATCCGGGCCAAGCTGGAGAAGATGGTCGGCGAGGAGAACAGCGCGAAGCCGCTCACCGACCAGCAGATCGTCCACCTCTTCCAGGAGCAAGGGATCCAGATCGCTCGCCGCACGGTCGCCAAGTACCGCGATCAGCTGGGCATCCTTCCGGCCCGAATGCGGAAGCGGGTATGACCGTAGCTCCGGTCGAGACGCTGGATGTGAGCGTACTCGTCCCGGCCAAGGACGAGGCGGAAAACCTCCCAGAGTTCCTCCAGCGTTGCGCGCAGGCGCTCGGCCCTGCCGGATTTTCCTTCGAGGTGATCGTCGTCAATGATGGCTCCCGGGATGGCACCGAGCGGGTGCTCCGGGAGCTGGGGCGCCAGTACCCCTTCCTGGCGGTCGTCACCCACCGCCGCCAGCGCGGGATCGCCGATTCACTGCGGTCCGCCGGTGACGTAGCCCGCGGGGATGTCTTCGTCTTTTACCCTGCCGATCTGCAGTACCTGCCGGAGGACATTCCCGGCCTGGTGGCCCCTATTCTCGAGGGCCGGGCCGACATCGTCACCGGCACCAAACAGGGCAAATACGAGAAGGCGTTCGTCTCCAGTGTCTACAATGGGCTGTGCCGCTGGTTGTTCGGCGTGCGGGTGACGGACCTGAATTCGGTCAAGGCCTACCGCCGTGAGGTCATGCTCGGCGTTCCGCTGCGTCCCGACTGGCACCGCTACATGGTGGTGATCGCTGCTGCAGACGGGTATCGCCTCACCTCCCTCCCGGTTCCTCTCTATCCCCGGCGCGCCGGGATATCGAAGTTCAACTGGAGACGGATTCCAGTCGGGATGTTCGACCTGATCTCGGTCTGGTTTCAGCTCAGATTCGGCCGGAAGCCCATGCTCTTCTTCGGGGTCGGCGGCGCGATGCTTTTCGTGATCGGTCTTCTCGCCGGCATCATCGCGCTGGTCCTGCGCTTCGGGTACGGCATCGGCCTCCGGCCGCTTCTCAACCTGGTCGAGACGATGGTCATCAGCGGGATCGTGCTGTTCGGCTTCGGCTTTCTGGGAGAGATGATCGCCGGGATGCGGGAGGAGACCCGCGAGATCGCCCGAGGGCTGGCCCGGCTCGAGAAGCCCGACGTCAGGGACTGACCGG
>DASYVW010000503.1:0-1535 GCA_035936675.1 Gemmatimonadales bacterium | reverse complement strand
GACATCAAGCGGCTGAAAGAACTCGAACACGAGAACGGCCGTCTCAAGCGGATGTATGCGGATCTCTCCTTGGAGAATGCCGCGCTGAAGGATGTCTGACCTTCCCCCAATTCCGTGGACACCTGGTTAAGCCACAGCCGTCCTCGCTTCGAACTCGGCCGGGGAATAGTAGCCGAGTGTGGAATGACGACGCAGCCGATTATAGAACACCTCGATATACTCGAAGATGTCCTGTGTTGCCTCTTCGCGTGTGCGGTACTGGCGATGGTAGATGAGTTCGCGCTTGAGCGTTCCGAAGAAGCTCTCGACACAGGCGTTGTCCCAGCAGTTGCCTCTACGGCTCATGCTGGGAGTGATGCCGTGCTCGCTGAGCAGCCGCTGGTAGCGACCTGCTGCGTACTGGCTCCCGCGATCCGAGTGGTGCAGCAGCCCCGCCGGGGGCTTCCGGTGCGTCAGCGCCATGGTGAGGGCACGCTCGGCGAGATCCACGGTCAGCCGGGGGCCCATTGCCCAGCCGATCACGGTGCGCGAGTACAGATCGAGTACCACGGCCAGATAGAGCCAGCCCTCCGTGGTCCAGACGTAGGTGATGTCCCCGGCCCACACGCGGTTGGGTTGCTCGATCTGGAACTGCCGGTTGAGGGTGTTCGTGGCCACCGGCCACGTGTGGCCCGAGTCGGTCGTGGCGCGCCACTTCCTCACGGTCTTGGCCCGGATCCCTTCGACGCGCATGAGCCGCGCGATGCGATGCTCGCCGACCCCGTGCCCCCGCTTGATCAGGGCGTCCCAGATGCTGGGACTGCCGTAGGTTTCACGGGACTCCCCGTGGATCACCCGGATGGCCGAGAGCAGGGTGCGGTTGTGCACCGACCGGTCGCTCTCGGGCCGGCCTGCCCAGGCGTAATAGCCAGCGGGCGAGACCGTGAGGGCGCGGCACATGAGCCGGATGGGAAAGCGACGGTCGTGTGCCTGGATCGCGCGGTATCTCATTGCGATTCCCTCGCGAAGAACGCCGCCGCACGTTTTAAAAAATCCCGCTCCTGGGTTACCCGCGCCAACTCCCGCTTCACGCGCGTGAGTTCCTCGGCCTCGGCGCGCTGGGCGGCCCGTGTGGTGCCGTGGGCCTCGGCCTGCCGATGCTGGGCGGTCCAGCGATACAACACGTTGTCCGGAATCCCCAGGTCCCGAGCCACCTGGACCACCGGGTGGGCGGACTCACGCACCAATCGCACCGCCTCCTTCTTGAATTCCTCAGTATACCGACGTCGGGTTCTTGCGGGCATGATCACCTCCGATTTCACGATTCTCCCCCTTATTGGGGTGTCTGTAAAATCGGGGGAGGGTCAAAGTCCTCCAAAGGTTGCTCCCCCTCAATTGGGGTCCCACGCCTGAGAGTGAAGAGTGGTAAGTCGAGAGCCTTTTTACTGCGTGTCTAATAGCTTGGGACCCAGGGTACCCAGTTCGGCATAAGAGGGTTGGAACAAGACTACCCCCCGTACCCTAGCCCACGCCGGTAAGAGAATGATGAAGAATAC
>DASYVW010000502.1:0-3593 GCA_035936675.1 Gemmatimonadales bacterium | reverse complement strand
CGCGCGAGCCGATCCGCCGCCGCCACGGCCACTTGCCGCAGGATACTGAGGGGGACGACCTCGTCCACGAGGCCGAGGCGAAGGGCCTTCGAGGCGCGCTCGCTCTTGCCCGTGAGGATCATGTCCAGGGCAGCCCGCGCGCCAATGAGACGGGGAAGCCGCTGGCAGCCGCCCGCGCCGGGAATGAGCCCGAGCTGCACCTCGGGAAGCCCGAGTTGGGTCTTGGGGTGGTCGGTTGCGACCCGGTAGTGACAGGCGAGCGCGAGCTCCAGGCCGCCGCCAAGACAGGCGCCGTGTATGGCCGCGACGATCGGCTTGTGAGACGTCTCGACCCCGCTCACCGTCTCCTGCCCTTCGAAGCTCAGCCGCTCCGCCTGGGCCTGGGTCGTGAGAGCCGTGAACTCCTCGATGTCTGCCCCGGCGATGAAGGTGTCAGCCTTGCCAGAGATCAGTACGACTGCGCGGACCGCTGCCTCGTCGCGCAGCTGATTCAGCAGCGCCTCGAGCTCGACCCGCGCCGCGGAGGTGAGCTTGTTGACCGGCTCGCCCGGCAGGTCGAAGGTGACGACGGCGATGCCGTTTTCGTTCTGGGTGGCGAAAGCTGACATGGTTGGCTGGGGGTCTAGAGTCGCGAGTCGCGAGTAGCGAGCCGAACCAACCCCCGACTCGTGACTCTCGATTCGTGACTCTCGACTCGTGACTCTCGACTCATCCGCTATCTCCTCTCCAAGACCATCGCGTACCCCATCCCGCCCTGGGCGCAGATCGAGATCAGCCCGAACTGGACGTCTCTCCGGCGCATCTCGTGCGCGAGCGTGGTGACCAGGCGCGCACCGGTGGCGGCGAACGGATGACCGATTGCGATGGACCCACCCGAGACGTTGGTCCGCTCCCAATCCACGTCGCCCACCGGCAACGGCAACCCCAGCCGATCGGCCCAGGCCTGTGATCCCCACGCTTGCACGTTGGAGAGCACCTGGGCCGCGAATGCCTCGTGGATCTCGACCAGCCCCAGCTCATTCCAGGGGACTCCCGCTCGCTCCAGCGCCTTGGGGACGGCGTACACCGGTCCCATGAGCAGCTGCCAGCCGGGGTCCACGGCAGCGACCGCGTAGCTGCGGATGTAGGCTAGCGGCTCGTGACCGAGCGACTTGGCCTTCTCCTCCGACATGAGCAGCACCGCTGCCGCGCCGTCGGTCAGGGGAGAGGAGTTTCCCGCCGTCACCGTGCCGTATTTCCGGTCGAACACCGGGCGCAGGCTTGCGAGCGCTTCCAGGGAGGTATCGGAGCGGATACCGTTGTCGCTGGTGATCACCTGACTGCTCTCGGAACCGCCAAACCAGGGCGCAATCTCGGCTGTGAGCCGGCCGTCTGCCGTTGCCGCTGCTGCCCGTTGATGGCTCATCAGCGCCATCCGGTCCTGCTCCTCGCGACTGATGCCGTTCTCCTTGGCCATTTTCTCCGCCGACTGGCCCATGGTCTCGCCGGTCGAGGGCTCCGCGATGGCGGGCGTCACTGGAATCAGGTCCCTGGGGCGGACCCGCCCGAGCGTCGCGACCCGCGCTCCGAAGCTCCGCGCCTTGCTGGCATCGACGAGAACCCGGCTGAAGCGGCGGGAGTGAAGGATCGGCAGGTCGGACAGTGACTCGACCCCGCCGGCCAGCACGACGTCGGCGTGCCCCAGCGTGATCTGGTCGGCAGCGTTGCTGATGGCCTGGGCGGCGGACGCACACGCGCGGTTGAGGGTGTACGCGGGCACGCTCGGCGGGAGCTGAGGCAGGAGGCTCACCTCGCGCGCAACATTCGGGGTAAGGACCGAGGGCACGACTTGACTGAATACGACCTCGTCGATCTCCCGCCCGTCCAGCTCGCTGCGATAGAGCAGCTCCCGGGCCGCATGGCGTGCCAGCGCGACAGCGCTGGTGTCCCGGAAAACGGTGCCGCTCCTGGCAAACGGAGTCCGGACACCGGCGATGAGCGCAACCCGGCGGCCCGGGCGTGAGTCGTTCATGCGGCCCCAGTGAGAGGAGAAATCGATACTGCTATGCTTCGAAACGAGCAGATGAGAGGTGAGCGGTGAGCGGTAAGAGGGCGGCCAGCCCGCCCCTCTCACTTCTGACCTCTTACCGCTTACTGTTTCTAGCGACGATGCTGGCTACCGCCTGCCAGCGACTGGAGTCGACGGTCTCGAGCGCCTCGCGGCCCTGGACGACCTTGAGCGGGAACACCAGGCGGGCCAGCTCGCCCGGACGCAGTAAATGCTTCTCCGACGTCGGGCCCCACCCCGCGTCGCGCTGCGCTTCCAGGAACGTTTCCATGACGAGCAGGCCGCCGGGCGACAACAGCCGGAGGATTCGCGGCATGCTGGCTCGGTCAAGATAATTGAATACCAGAACCGCATCAAAACTGCCCAGTTCCGGCCACGCGCCCTCGAGATCCAGCTCGCGCCAGTCGATCGAGAGCCTTGTCGCGGCTGCTCGCTCCCGGGCCAGCATCAGCCGCGTCCCATCGCGATCGACCCCCGTCACCGCGGCCCCGAGGGCCGCTGCTGCCAGACTGTGGCGTCCCGTTCCGCAGGCGAGATCCAACACCCGAGCGCCGGAACGTATCCGATGAGCCTGCCAGAGAAACCAGGTACTGGGCCGGTTCAAGGGAAGCGGTCTCTGGAACGCGCGACGCTGGAACAGCTCATCGCCCATCCGGCCGACCTCCTCGTCATCGGAGGCGGCATCAACGGAGCGGGCATCGCGCGTGACGCGGCGATGCGCGGCCTACGCACGATGCTGGTAGAACAGAACGATCTGGGATCAGGAACGAGCTCGCGTTCGAGCCGGCTGATCCACGGTGGGTTGCGCTATCTGGAACAAGGGGAGCTCGGGCTGGTGCTGGAAGCCAACCGGGAACGGCGCACGCTGCTGCGGATTGCTCCCCACCTGGTGTGGCCTCTCCCCTTCGTCTTTCCGATTCATCGGGGCGACCGGATCTCGCGCTGGCGGCTTGCCGCGGGAATGCTGCTGTACGACACACTGGCATTATTCCGCAATGTGCGGACGCACCGGATGCTGGGCAAGCGTGCCATGCTGGAGGCGGAGCCGATGCTCCGGGATCGGGGGCTCCTCGGGGGCGCGCGCTACTACGACGCGCAGTGCGACGACGCCCGGCTCGTAATCGCGACGGCCCGCTCCGCCATCCACCACGGGGCACTGGTGGCCAACTACATGTCCGTCCGGGCGCTCGAGCGCACCGCCGGCCGGGTGGTGGGGGCCCAGCTGGAAGACCGGCTGACCTGTGAGCATGGTGTGGTCCGGGCCAGCGTGGTCGTGAACGCCACCGGGCCCTGGGCCGACCGGGTTCGGCGGCTGGAGGACTCCGGCGCCACGCCGCTGGTGCAGCCCACCAAGGGCGCCCACATCATGGTGGACCGCTCCCGTCTCGATAACCGGCAGGCGATCGCGTTCACCAGCCCGATCGACGGGCGGGTCATGTTCGTCCTTCCCTGGGGTGAGCTCTCCTACATCGGAACCACCGATACCGATACCGTCGAGCCGCCCGATGACCTCAAAGTTACGGCCGACGATATCGTCTACCTCCTT
>DASYVW010000501.1:0-9828 GCA_035936675.1 Gemmatimonadales bacterium | reverse complement strand
CAACGCGAGAGCCTGAGGCAGGCGACCGGCGCCGGCCAGTGCCAGAATCCGCTCGCTGTCCGCCCGCGGATCCTTGACCCCTTCGAGCGCGCGCAATGCCTCCTGGTACCGCCCAGACTGACGCAGGAGCTTGGCATGCTGGAAATGCGCTTCGCGGCGCCGGTCCCGGTCTTTGCTGTCGAGCAGTTGGCTGAACGCGGCCTCGCCGGCCGGAATGTTGTCCAGGGCGAGCTGACACCGTCCGGTGGCGAGCAGCGCATCCTCGGTCAAGTCGCCGGGCTTGCCGGCCAGAGTGGCCCGGCTCAACGGTCCGAGCGCCTGGTCGCACTGACCCAGCCGGGCGAGGGCCACTCCCCGGAGCACGGCGGCCTCTTCGGCGTACTTGCTCCTCGGGTGTCGGACGACGACCGATTCGGCTTTCGTCGCAACCTGTCCCCACAGGTTGTTGGCTTCGAAGGTGCGGCCTTCGCGCTCGGCTTTCCTGGCCGAGTGGGCGAGCCGGTTGGCGTTGTACATCCCGTTGTAGTAGACACACCCACCAAGGAGTGCGGTCATGAGGGTGAACCGGATGATCCGGGCCCGTCTGATCATCGTGAGGCTCCGGAATCCGCCGAATGGGTCTTCCGCTCGTACTCCAGCAGATACTCGACGACCGCGTCCGCCAGGGAGAAGGCCATCGCCTTCTGACTGGCATACGTGGTCAGGAAGCGCCCGTCCTCGGGATTGGTGCTGTAGCCGAGCTCGACCAGAATGGCGGGGCGGCGGGCGGTGGTGAGCACCATGAAGCCGGCTTGCTTGACTCCGCGATTATCGCCGACGTGGACCGTCGTCAGGTTCCGCTGCACCAGGTCGGCCGCACGCGCGGATTCCCGCAGATGCTCATTCAACTGCAGATCCTTCAGAATGAAGTCGAGTCCCACGCCCGATGCGGCATCAGGCGTACCGCCTTCGAACCGCACGGCTTCGTTTTCCATCTGGGCAACACGGGCTGCGTCTTCGGTCCGCGCCTCGGCCAGAAAGTAGGTCTCGAATCCTCTGATGTCGGTGTACCCCGGACGCCTGGCCAGGGAGTTCACGTGCAGGCTCACGAACAGATCGCAGGCCTCGGTGCAGAATCTGCCCCTGTCACCCAGCGCGATCAGTGTGTCGGACGACCGG
The DNA here is from genome assembly GCA_035936675.1 of Gemmatimonadales bacterium. Taxonomy (GTDB): domain Bacteria; phylum Gemmatimonadota; class Gemmatimonadetes; order Gemmatimonadales; family GWC2-71-9; genus CAVVWJ01. Next base: position 8,670 of record DASYVW010000501.1, on the reverse strand, counting down.
GTCATGGTGACACCGACGCTTCGTCGCTTGAGCTCGTCGCGAAGCAGAAGGCCTACCTGGAGTGTTACATCCTTCTCTCGAGTGCCGCGAGGAAAGAACGTCCCCGGGTTTCCCGGATCGACTCCCCCATGGCCGGGATCGATGGTCACGATGTGTCCCGGCCGGAGTCCGTTCGGAAGCCGCGGGTCCGCGATCGGTATCGGCGCGCGAGCCACCGGCGACCGGCTCGCCACCGTGACGTCGATCAGGCGTGCCCGGCGCCAATCGTAGCGGTAGCGCTCTCCGAGGAAGGAGGGCAGCACCTGGGCGACGAACTGGAAGGGGAGGTAGAGCGTGTCGCGCGACACCGATGCGGAGCCGGCCAGCGCCTGAAGCTGATTGCCGAAGACATAGAGCGGCGTGCCCACCAGGAAACGGAACGCCTGTCGAGCCACGCTCACCTCGGCCCAACCGTCTGCCACCCGAGCCGAGCCGTCCAGTGCCGTGAGCAGCGCCGGTGCCGCGATGACCGGCGCACCCGAGGCATCGGTGCGCACCGGAAGCCGGGCCTCACCGCGGGCACTGGACACTGTGACGATCATGGGAGCGGAATCAGAGCCGAAGCCGGCGAGTGCAAGGAGAAGGGCGAGCGTCGCGGTCATCGCCGGCCTCGGTTCGAGACCGCCCGCGCCGCTTCTCGCTCTTCCACCCGGCGCTTGATGGTCTCGCGCTTATCGTGCTGCTTCTTCCCCTTCCCCAGGGCCAGGGCGACCTTGGCCCGCCCATTCTTGAAGTACAGCTCCAGCGGGACGAGGGTCAGGCCACGCTGCTCGACGGCACCGATCATCCTCTCGATCTCACGGCGATGCAACAGGAGTTTCCGGGTCCGGACCGGGTTATGGTTGTAGCGGTTGCCCTGCTCGTAAGGCGTGATGTTCATCCCTTCGAGAAACACTTCCCCGTTCTTCAGCCTGGCATAGGCCTCCTTGATGGACGCCTTGCCGCTTCTGAGTGACTTGACCTCGGTCCCGGTCAGTACGATGCCGGTTTCCCAGGTCTCGAGGACGTGGTAATCGTGGGTCGCCTTGGGATTGCGGGCGACCGACTGCTTCCGCGGGGCGGAAGAGGGGGTCTCGCGGTTCACGTCGGGAATCTAAGCAAAGGATAGGCCACCACTTCGGTCGGGTCAACGCCCTGGGTTCGAAGGGGCGGAGAGGGCGGAGAGGGCGGAAAGGGGGAGCGGGCGGAGAACACCAAGACAGTGCCGAAGGCGGGACTCGAACCCGCACGGGCTTGCGCCCACTGCGCCCTGAACGCAGCGCGTCTACCAGTTCCACCACTTCGGCGAAGGGCGCAAAAGTACCCGCCTTCTCCGCCCTTTTCAATACCGCGGCATCCCTACCTCGACCCGATCGGCCCATGCGTCGATGCCGCCGGCAAGGCTCCGCACCCGGTTGAAACCGGCACCCTTGAGAATCCCGAGCGCCTTCATCGAGCGCGCCCCGTGGTGGCAGTGGGTGACGATCTCGGCGTGGCCGTCCAGCTCCCCGACGCGCTCGGGAAGCTGGCCCAGAGGGATCAGCTGAGCTCCCTCGATGTGGGCGATCTCCCACTCATGGGGCTCGCGCACGTCGATCAGAACCAGGCCGCTTCCCTTTTCGTCCAGCTCGCGCCGCAGCTCTTCAGCCGTGATTTCGGGTCCCGCATACGATGGCTCGGCCCCAATCCCACAGAACGCCTAGTAGTCGATCAGGTCGTGGATCGAGGGGGTGTCTCCGCAGATCGGGCAAGCCGGATCCTTCCGAAGCTGCAGCTCCCGGAACCGAAGCTTCAGTGCATCGAAGAGCACCAGCCGGCCAATCAGAGAGTCTCCCGCGCCGATGATCCACTTGATGGTCTCGAGGGCCTGAATGCTGCCGATGATGCCCGGCAGCACGCCGAGCACGCCGCCTTCGGCGCAGCTGGGCACCAGTCCCGGCGGGGGGGGCTCCGAGTAGAGGCACCGGTAGCAGGGTCCCTGCTTGGCATAGAACACCGATGCCTGCCCCTCGAACCGAAAGATGCTGCCGTAGACGTTGGGTTTCCCCAGCAGCACGCAGGCATCGTTCACCAGGTATCGCGTGGGGAAGTTGTCGGTTCCGTCCACCACGATGTCGTACTCGCGCAGGATTTCCATCGCGTTCTGCGAGCTGAGCCGGGTCTCGTGCTTCTCGATTCGAACGTTTGGGTTGAGATCGGCCAGCCGCGCCTCGGCCGACTCGAGCTTGGGCCGGCCCAGCGTGGAGGTGCCGTGCACGATCTGGCGCTGGAGGTTGGTGAGGTCAACCGCGTCGAAGTCGACGATGCCGATCGTCCCCACACCGGCGGCGGCGAGGTAGAGAGACAGCGGCGAGCCGAGCCCACCGGCACCGATGGTGAGGACGCGGGCGGCCTTGAGCTTCCGCTGGCCGCCGATACCGACCTCGGGAAGTAGCAGGTGTCTCGAGTAACGCAGCACCTCGGCGTGGGAGAGCTGCGGCTCGGTCTGGGTCACCGGCGCGCCGCCGGCGATGCTGGGCACGATGGTGAGAACATCGCCCGGCCGCACCGGCGTGGCGGTGGACTCCAGATGGCGGATATCCGTGTCGTTCAAATACAGGTTGACGAAGTTGCGCAGACGGCCGTCGTCCTGAAGCAGATGCCGCTTGAGCCCAGCATGCGTGGCCATGAGGCCGTCCAGGACCTGGCCCACCGTATCGCCGGCCAGCTCGATGCTGTCCTGCCCGGCGGTGAAACTCCGCAGCGGAGTTGGTATGGAAACGGTCACCGACATATGGTCACACCTCGCTGAAGACTTCGAGAGACTCGCGGCTCATGGCCGAGCGATCGTCCTCCAGCACCCAGCTGGCGAGCTCGGCCGCACGTCCACGATCCACCCCCACGATGATGTAGCTGTACCAGGGCCACGCGTGCTCAGTATCGAATCCCGATGGTGCGGCCGGGTGATCGGGGTGCGAATGATAGTACCCGAGCACTTCGAGCTCGCACCCGCGCAGTTCGGAGATAGTCCTGCGCAGATCGTCCGGCGCGATGAGATAGCGGTGAGGATCGTCGGTCCGACGATTGTGCATGGGGACCAACCGCACGACCTCCTTGGTCTCACCTGCCCTCCCTGCCAGCACCCCGCAACACTCCGCAGGGTAGGCCAGCTCGCCGTGGCGCCTGATCTCGTCGGCCATCGCATCGCTTAGGCGCAGGGTCACTTCACTGCCCATCGGTGAGGATCGCTGAGGTAGCGGGCGCCGGTGTCGCACCCGATCACCACGGCCACGGCCTGCGGGTCATGCCGAACGATGTCCAGCGCCGCGGCGACGGCCGCTCCGGCCGACCAGCCCACCAGGATGCCTGCCTCACGCGCCAGCCAGCGGGCCGTGCGGTCGGCAGTCTCTGTCGGCATCTCCGCCACGGTGTCGGGCAAAGCCGGATTGTACAGGGCGGGCGGGTTCGGCGTCGTCGCCAGATGCTTCAAACCTTCGAGGCCATGCAACGGCGAGTCCGGCTGCACCCCCACCAGCTTCACCCCTGGCTTCTTCTCCCTCAGGAACCCTCCAGTTCCCATCATGGTTCCGGTGGTTCCCATCGCCGCGACAAAATGAGTCAACCTGCCCTGAGTCTGGGCCCAAATCTCGGGGCCGGTCGTCTCGCGGTGAGCCTGGGTGTTGGCCGGATTGCTGTATTGATCGGCGTAGTAGAAGTGCTCCGGGGCATCCGCCGCAATCTCACGGGCCCGCTCCACGGCCCCATCGGTTCCCTCCAGCCGGTCGGTGAGCACGACCTCCGCGCCGTAGATCTCCAGGAGCGCCTTCCGCTCGGGACTAGCGTTGGCCGGGAGACAGATCGTCACCCCGATGCCTGCGGCGGCGGCCAGCATGGCGTAGGCGATACCGGTGTTGCCGCTGGAGGCATCCAGCAGGCGCTTGCCTGGCAGCTCTCCACGGCACAGGCCGTCCCGGAGGATGGCTCGCGCGGCACGGTCCTTTACGCTACCTCCCGGGTTGAACCACTCCGCCTTGAGATAAATGCGGCCGTAACCCGGCGGCAGCTCGAGGGAGAGCAGCGGGGTGTTCCCCACCGCCTGCCATAGCTCGGGCTCTCGCATCGCCGATTTTGAGACCACCGCCATTGACCGTCTCCCCAAAGAAAAAACCCGACCGGCTGGGTCGGGTCGGGCTCCAGAAGTATACTCCGAGCTAACTCGCCGAAGAGATCCCGACCAGTTCTTGCACGTCCGCTTCCTGCTTCATCAGATCGGCCAGGGAGATACTCGTGAGCAGCTCGTCCACCCGCTGCTGGAGCGCGTACCAAACCGGCCGGATGCTGCAGGTATGACCCGGGTTACATCGATCGTCGTCAACCGGGTGCGTGGCGCAGTTGATCTCGAAGGTCTGGTGCTCCGAGGCGGCCATCACGTCGCGAACCGAAATGGCGGCGGGCTCCTTGGCCAGATAGTAGCCACCCTTGGCGCCGCGCACGCTCTCGACCAAGCCGGCTCGCCGCAGGCGAAGCAGGATCTGCTCGACATAGTCGCCCGGAAGGCGCTCGGTGTCGGCGAGCTCACGCGCCGCAACCGGCCCGCCGCCTTTGCGGCCGCGCTTGGCAAGGTGGATCGAGATAATCAGGCTGTATTCGGTCCAGGTAGTGACCCGCATTGGGGGAATATGGGGCGCCGTGAGTCGGGAATCAATTACCCCTTGTCCGCCGACGTCCAGCGGGCCACTTCCTCCGCGCTCATGTTCCCGTAGGGACGAACGCGGGCATCGCGGAACGTGCCCCCAAGGACGTCGCCCAGGTACTGCGACCAGGAGAGCAGCGTGCCGTAGCAGACCGGGTCGCCAGCATCGGGCCGCTCCAGCTCTCGCCCTAGGCGACGCAGCAGCTCCTGCATGACCCGGGATGGCACCCGGGAGCGGGCGGTGGGGTAGATGAAGCCGAACAGGATGAGATGACTGAGGAGTACCCGCCAGTGCGGCCCGAACCGGGTCAGAACCCGGTTCCAGTCGAGCCGTTCACCCACGGCCAGAATCAGATGGGACACGTCGGCCCCATCATAGCGTTCCCGCTCCATCACAAAGGCCTTGGACCAGAGCGTCTCTTCAGCCGGCGCGATCTTCACCGGAACGCTGAGCACTTCGCCGGAGATGGCGTGGGCGAACCAGTCATCATCCACAACGGCGACCCCGTTGCCGGAGCTGAAGATCACGTCGATGAAGCCTTCAGGCGACCGGATTTTCGCGAGCCAGTGCGAGAACACCAGCTCGGTCTCGTAACCGGCCGCCGCGCACGCCTCAAGCAAGCGCTGCACGTCCCCGGGCCGGGCGAAGAGATCGAGGTCCTTAGTGGATTTGTCGATCCCGGCCTGGTGGATGAAGGCGAAGGCGCCACCGACCAGAAAGGGAACGTTGGCTCGGTTGAGAACCTCCATGGCGTCGCGATAGAACAGCCGCGATGGAGTCTCGACCAGCGATTGTGTGGGTGCCAGCGCCATGGCGGACTCCTTGGAGGCTGGGACTATCATATCCAGCCCAGCCCGCCGGGGGTGTGGCGCGCGTCACCGCACCCCAACCCGGTCGAGGCTGAATTGGGGCGCAATGGTCAAGAACCCAGGCACGGTTCGGGTTGCCGCCGTCGGCGACATTCATCTTGGGGGGAAGGGGCTCGAGCCCCCCCTCCAGATCCTGTTCGGCCAGGTATCGGAGCACGCCGATGTCCTGGCGCTCTGCGGCGACCTGACCGACCGGGGGGATCCAGAGGAGGCAAAGCTCATGGCCAAGGCGCTGGCCACGGTGTCGGTCCCCATAGTGGCGGTGCTCGGCAATCACGACTACCACTGCGGCAAGGAAGTCGAGGTGGCCCGGATCCTGGCCGATGCCGGCGTACATGTGCTCGATGGCGATACCCACGAGGTGCTCGGGGTCGGCTTCGCCGGGATCAAGGGATTTGCCGGAGGTTTCGGCCGGCGCGCCCTGGGCCCTTGGGGTGAGCCCCTGATCAAGCAGTTCGTCCGCGCGGCGCTGGACGAGGCACTCAAACTGGAAACGGCACTGGGCAGGCTACGAACCGAGCGAAAGGTGGCGCTGCTGCACTACTCGCCGATTGTCGGGACCGTGATGGGAGAGCCTCTCGAGATCTACCCCTACCTGGGTTCGAGCCGGCTGGAGGAGCCGCTGACCCGATATCCCGTGGATGTCGTCTTCCACGGACACGCGCACCATGGCGCGCCAGAGAGCCGAACCAGGGAGAATGTCCCGGTGTACAACGTGTCGATGGTGCTGCTGCAACACACCTTTCCCGACCGGCCGCCGTTCAGAGTCGTGGAGCTCCGGGTAGCCGGGGGTGCCGACGGGCGGGAAGCCGAGACTCCGGGGGTGACGCCGCTGCGCCGGGTTACCGACCGCCCGGGCGCTTGACTGGGGGTTTGTTCTTCTCTCCCGGAACGCCCGGCTCAGTCATGGCCCGAAGATCCAGGACTTCCTCGAGCTCCTTGGCGTCCAGTATCCTCTTCTTCATCACGAGCTCTTTCACGGTGAGGCCGGTGGCGATCGCTTCCTTCGCCAGCTTGGCGGCTTCGGCATATCCGATCTTCGGCGCCAGCGCGGTCACCAGCGCCGGGCTTCGCTCCAGCCAGTAGGCGCACTGCGCTTCGTCGGCCTCGATCCCGTCCACACAGCGCTCGGCGAGTACCCGGGTTGCGTTGCCAACGATCGTGAGCGCAAAGACGATATTGTGAGCCATGACCGGCATCATCACATTGAGCTCCAGCTGACCGGCTTCAGCCGCGAGCGCGACGGTCGTATCCAGGCCGAGCGCCTGATAGCAAACCTGGTTCACCATCTCCGCGATCGAGGGGTTCACCTTGCCCGGCATGATGCTGGAGCCGGGTTGCACCGGCGGCAACAGGATCTCCGCCAAACCGGTGCGCGGGCCTGACGCGAGCAGCCGGATGTCGTTGGCGATCTTGTTCAGGTCCAGCACGTAGGCGCGCAACGCACCACTCAGTGTCGCGATGTCGCCCATGGACTGCATCAGCTGAACCAGGTCCTGTCCCACCCCGAGCTCGAGGCCGCTGACCTGCTGGAGATAGCGGACCATGAGCGCGGCATATTCCCGCTCCGCGTTGATCCCAGTCCCCACTGCCGTGCCGCCGATATTCAGCTCACGGAGCCACTGGGCCGCCTCGGATAGCTTCCGCTGGTGCCGAGCGACGGTGTGCCCATAGGCGGTGAATTCCTGGCCCAGCCGGATCGGAGTGGCGTCCTGAAGATGGGTGCGCCCCGACTTGACGATCCGATCGAACTCCTTGCCTTTGGCGAGGAGAGAGCCGGCGAGCCGGTCCAGGGCGGCAAGGGTATCCGGTAGGGTGGCGAGCGTGGCCAGACGCATGGCGGTGGGGATCACGTCGTTGGTGCTCTGGGCCATGTTGACGTGATCGTTGGGATGCACCGGCTGGTAGGTGCCGCGAGCACTGCCCAAGATCTCGTTGGCCCGGTTGGCGAGCACCTCGTTACAGTTCATGTTATGGCTGGTGCCGGCGCCGGCCTGATACACGTCCACGATGAACTGGTCGCGATGTTGGCCCCCAAGCACCTCGTCTGCCGCCTGGACAATGGCATCAGCCAGTCGCGGGTCGAGCCGCCCGGTCTGCTTGTGCACCAGCGCGGCCGAACGCTTGATCCAGACCACCGCATCCACGAATGCGGGAAGCGGCCGAAGGCCGGAGATCGGGAAGTTCTCGGCCGCGCGGAGCGTTTGAATTCCGTAGAGCGCGGTGGTGGGAACAGCCTTTTCGCCCAGCGGGTCGCGTTCGATGCGCGTGTCGGTCATGGGGAGCCTTGGAGATCAATGCCCGATTTCTTCAGATCAATTGATAGCGCAGCTGTGTTCGATGGGAGCAAGGCGACCAAGGCTGACCTCTTTCTGGGCCGCTTTCTGTTCGTGGGTCTCAACTGCTTCGAGCCGGGGCAGTCGCAGAAGGTTCACGTGCACGGCGGGTCGGACAAATTTTATCTCGTCGTCTCGGGAAAGGCGAGCATGATCGTTGGCGACCAGACGCGGGAGGTAGGCGCAGGGACGCTGGTCTGGGCCCCCGCGGATGTGCCTCACGGCGTCGAGACAGCCCTGGAGCGGACCATCCTGCTGGTCGCGATGGGACCGCCGCCCCCCGTCAGCCGCCAGCCGTCCCGGTAATCTCCCCCGTCCCGCGCTGCACCAGCTTTCGGAGCGCCGGCCAGCCATAGATCCTCGCCGCCAGCCACACGCCGAGCAGCACGCCGATTCCGTTGGTGTAGAAACGCCAGGCCAGGAGCAGCAACCCTTCATGCTGCCCGAGGTCGCCGGCCGCGCCGCCCAGAAATCCAAGCTCAACGGCCCCTGCGCCGGAGGGCGTCGGAAGCACCAGTTGGCTGTACAACAGCGCGAACGAGCCGAGCGTCATGGGACCGAGCTCCGGCGGATTGGCCAGGGTGAGCGCCAGAACCGGAAGGATGGCGACCCGAGTCGCCAGATTGAGGAAGCTGAGCGGGATGCTGGCCAGCAGCGGCCAGGTCGGCATGCGCCGCCAGTAGACCATGGCTCGGCGCACGGGGCGGCGAAGGTGCCGCACCATCGGCGACGCCACCCGCCTGGCGTAGACCCATACGATCACACTCACCAGCA
>DASYVW010000500.1:0-5258 GCA_035936675.1 Gemmatimonadales bacterium | reverse complement strand
CAGATGATGGCACTCGATCCCTTCCGCTATGCTGCGGACGGCATCATCCTCGTGTCGGCCGGTGCCGCGATCCTCCTCTCGCTCGGTTATATGGAGCGCGAGCGGCTGCTCGCGCCCGAGTACTATCCGTTGATCCTGCTTGCCACCGCCGGAATGATGTTCCTCAGCGGGGCCGAGGACCTGATCGTGTTGTTCCTCGGGCTCGAGGTCATGTCCGTTGCGGTCTACGTGCTCGCCGGCTACAACCGGGCCAACGCCTCCTCCGCGGAGGCGGCGCTCAAGTATTTCCTCATCGGAGCGTTCGCGTCCGGTTTCCTGCTCTACGGCATTGCGCTGGTGTATGGCGCCACCGGAAGCACGAACCTCTCGCTCATCGGGGCGCAGTTGGCCGGTGGCCGGCTCTCGATCATGGCGGCACTCGGCCTGGGACTCCTGCTCATCGGCTTCGGCTTCAAGGTGGCAGCGGTTCCCTTTCACATGTGGGCGCCCGACGTGTACGACGGCTCGCCGACACCGGTGACGGCGTTCATGGCCACCGGCGTCAAGGCGGCCGCGTTCGCTGCCCTGGTCCGGTTACTGGTGGAGGCCTTCCCGTCGGCTGAGGCCCTCTGGCAGCCAGTTATCGCCGGGCTCGCCATCGCATCCATGGTAGTAGGCAACCTGGTCGCGCTGAGCCAGCGATCGCTCAAGCGCATGCTGGCCTATAGCTCCATCGCCCATGCCGGGTATCTCCTGGTGGCGGTGTGGCCAGGGACCCGGATGGGTGCGGGTGCGGTGCTGTTGTACCTGGCGGCGTACGGGCTTACCACACTCGCCAGCTTCGGATTCCTTGCGGCGTTGGGTCGAAACGGCGAGCAGACCGTGAGCTACGACGACATCGCCGGTCTCGCCTCGAGCCGGCCCTGGGTCGCCCTGGGCCTCAGCATCTGCATGCTGTCGCTGCTCGGCTTTCCAGGCACGTTCGGGTTTATTGGCAAGTGGTACATCATCTCGGCCGTGATTGCCGAGGGGCACGTGATCCTCCCCATCGTCCTCGTGGTGACGAGCGTGATCTCGGCCGGTTACTATCTCCCGGTGATCATGGCGATGTACATGAAGAGCGCACCGGACGAGGAGGCCCACCGTGCGGTTCGGCTCTGGCGGCCGGCGGCGGCGGCGGTGGCCATCTCTGTTGTGGCAGTCATACTATTCGGCGTCTGGCCGCGTGGAGCGCTCGACGCAGCCCTGCGAAGTGCGGGAACATTGACCGAGACCGGAGTGCCGGTGGCGGCGGAGCGCGTGAACAGTCCATAAGCAGTCGGGAGTCATGAACGTCCCCAAATCGATCTTCCGCCAATACGATGTCCGGGGCCTGGTGGACCGCGAGCTCACCCCTGACTTCGCCCGTGCGCTGGGCCGCGCCTTTGCCAGCGTCGCCACCGACCGCCTGGGTCGGCCGCCGGTGATCGCTGTCGGAAGAGACAACCGTCCCTCCGGTCCAGCATTGTCCCAAGGCGTGCGGACCGGGATTGTCGAGGCGGGGGGCACCGCCGTCGATATTGGGACCCTGCCCACGCCGGCCCTGTACTTCGCGGTCTTTGCGCTCGGCACCGACGCAGGGCTGCAGGTCACCGGCTCGCACAATCCTCCGGAGTTCAACGGCTTCAAGATGGTGCTGGCGGGTGAGGCGTTCCACGGCGAGGACATCCTCGAGCTGTGGGAGATCATCACGGCGGAGCGCTGGCGATCGGGCCGGGGAAAGGAAACGTCCGACGGCTCCGTCCTCCAGCGCTACCGGGAGGGGATCATCAGTCGGCACCGGCTCGAGCGTCCCGTGCGCGTGGTCGTGGACTGTGGCAACGGCGTGGGGAGCCTCATCGCGGTGTCCACGCTCCGGGGCCTGGGCGCCGAAGTCACCCCGCTGTTCTGCGAGTCCGACGGCAGCTTCCCCAATCATCATCCGGATCCCACCGTCCCCGAGAACCTGCGGGCCCTCCAGGCGGAGGTCCGTCGCACCGGTGCCGAGCTGGGAATCGCCTTCGATGGCGACGCCGACCGGATCGGGGCTGTGGACGAGACCGGCGAGATCATCTACGGCGATCAGCTCCTCGTCATCTTCGGGCGCGATGCCGTGCGCCGGTTCGGCCCCGGGACGCCGGTGATCTTCGATGTAAAGTCCTCGGAGGTGCTCCCCCAGGCGCTGACGGCGGCAGGGGCGCAGCCGGTGATGTGGAAGACCGGTCACTCGCTCATCAAGGCCAAGATGAAGGAGCTCAAGGCTCCTCTGGCGGGCGAGATGAGCGGACACATGTTCTTCGGCGGAGACTATCTCGGCTTCGACGATGCCTTGTTCGCCGCTGCCCGGCTGCTCGAGATCGTGAGCCGCCAGCCATTCGGCCTGGCGACGCTGCTGGCCGATCTTCCGCGGACCTTCGCCACGCCGGAGCTTCGGGTCGATTGGCCCGAGGAGGAGAAGTTCGAGCTGGTAGAGCGCGCCGCCCTTCATTTCGCGGCGCAGTATCCGGTCAACACCATCGATGGTGTCCGGATCACCTTTCCCAAGGGGTGGGGCCTGCTCCGCGCATCCAACACCCAGGCGGTGCTGGTCATGCGCTTCGAGGCCACCGACGAGGAAGCCCGCGACGCGTACCGGTCGGAGGTCGAGGGCTGGCTGGAAAGTCAGAAAACCGTGAGCGGTAAGCGGTGAGCGGTAAGCGGGGACACAACCACCCTGACCATTTCCGGCCCCTTCGCTGCGCTCAGGGTGACAATGCTGTGTTCCCGCTAACCGCTCACCGCTTACCGCTCACGCTGTTGGCTTAAGTTGTCCAGACGTGGCCGGCGGCTGACTGCCGGTGTCGCCACGCTGGTCATCCTGCTGTTTGTGGGCCGGTGGACCGCTGTGCTCCTGGCCGACCGTTGGTGGGCCGCCGAGCTCTCTCCCGCGGCGGCAGACTTCCTCTCCGACTGGCATCTCCTCCGTCTGACCCTCGATCTGTGCGGCTGCCTGGTGGCGTCCGCATGGTTCATCGGGCACATGCTCCTGGTGTACCGCGCGGTCGGAACAGTGCAGGTGCGGCGCAACGTCGCCAACCTCGAGTTTCGTGAGGCGCTGACGCCGCGTGCCCTTCTCAGCATTGCCGTTGGGACCGGCGCGCTCCTCGGCATACTGGTCGGGGCAGGAGCGTCAGGGTGGTGGCGTGAAGTGACGCTCGCCTGGGAGGGAGTGTCCTATGGGGTCAGCGATCCTCTCCTCGGCCGCGACCTCGGCGTGTATGTCGGCCAGCTTCCCATGTGGAACGCCGCCCACGGGTTCATGGTCCTGCTCGTTCTGCTCGCGCTCACCGGGGTCGCCACGCTCTACATGCTCGTCGGCGCGATTCGTTGGATCGAGCGACGTCCCGCAATCAACGATCACGCGCGGGCCCACCTCGGCTGGCTTCTCGCGGTGCTCGCGCTGGCGCTGGCCTGGGGATATCTGCTGGAGCCCTACGAGCTCGTGGCCGGTCCGGCGGATCAGCTCAATCAGTCCGCCTGGCGAGCGAGCCTGCTGGTCTCACCGCTGCTCGCCGGCGTGGCGCTGGCCGCCGGCGGCCTGTCCGCGGTCTGGGCAATGCGGCCAAGACACACGTTGGCGGTGGCTGGATGGATCGTCCTCGCGGGCGCATCCCTGGTGGGGCACTGGCTGTTGCCATCGATCCTTGGAGGCTCGAGGGATCCGGTGGTGGGCGCCCGACCGCTGGAACGGCTTGACCGTATGGCGTACGGGCTCGAAGGCCTGCGGGACAATCGGTTGGAGCGGATCGGTTCCCCGGCGCAGCCCGCGCTCCCGTCCCTCTGGGACTCCGATGCGGTAACTCGGGCGCTCCCCGGCGACTCCAGTCGCGTGCTTGCCGTCTCGCCTGCGGTGCTTACCCCTGACGCGAAGCCCCGTCCGGTCTGGATCGTGGTACGCAATGTGTTGCCCGGGCGCGTCCTGGTGTCGGCGGTCGCGGATCACCGAGTGAGCCCCTCGGGAGAGCCTCTCTTCTATCGTCTGGCAGACACGCTTCCTCGTCCCGCGCCGGCCACGCTGCTCGAGCTCCGGGCGGGCGCCGCAACTCCTGACGCACCGAGTTACCGGCTCCGCCAGGGAGACAGCCACGGCGTGTCGGTGGACAGCTGGCCCCGCCGGCTGGTCCTGGCGTGGGCCCTACAAGCCGGCGAGCTGCTCGGAGATGTCCGCCCTGGGAGCCGCATCGACTGGCGACTCTCGCCCGACGAGCGGCTGCAACGTCTCGCCCCTTTCGCCGACTGGAGCGCACCGACGGCACGGGTGATCGAGGGCGAGCTGGTCTGGCTCCTCGACGGCTACCTCGCCTCGAGCACATTTCCGTTGACCGGCCGGGCGCTCTGGAGGAACCAGCAGGTCGGCTCTGTCGGAGCGGCATTCCTCGGTACCGTCAACGCGGAGAGTGGGGCAGCGAGGGTATATCTGCAGCCGGACGCAGATGCGTTGGCGGAAACGTGGGCGCGGCTGGCCAACGGCGTCGTGGAGCCCCCGACGTCCATCCCCGAAGCTGTGCTTCGAGCCACGGCATATCCGGGCGACCTGTTTCGAGTTCAGGCCAAGGAGCTGGAGCGGAGCCCCTGGAAGGCCGGGAGCGTCAGCGGGCAGGCGCAGGGCACCGCCGAAGCGCCGCCCCCGCAGGTTGGCTGGGCTCGCGACACCTCGGGGCCCCTGGTGGTCTCAACCTTCGAGTCGCAGGGGCAGCGCAGGCTCAGTGCCGTGTTGATCGGATCGCGGGAGGAGGGACGGACCCACCTCAGGTTGGTGCGACTGGACTCGACGACCACCTTCCCGGTGCGCGGTGTGCTGGAGAACCTCTGGTCCAATTTTCCATCGTATGACGCGCTCAACGACTCGATCCGAGAGGATGGAGGGAAACTGGTGCGGGGTCCGCTCCGAGTCGAGATCGAGGACGCCGGCCCGATAGCCTACGAGTCCTACTTTGCGCCGCGACCCTCGGGCGGCGTGGTATTGGCCTGGGTGAGTGTCGCGGCTCCAGGCGATGTGCGACCGCGGTTGGGCGCCGGCCGTACGTTCAAGGAAGCGTGGAGCAACCTGCTCGGGGCAACCGTGCCGGCTCCCCCGGGTGCCGCACAGGCCGGCCGGCTGGACGAGGCGCGCCATTGGCTCCAGCACGCTGATTCCGCGCTTCGAGCGGGCGACTGGCCGGAGTTTGGCCGCGCGTGGGGAAGCCTGCGAACCGTTCTAGGATTGCCTGCCGACACTGGGA
>DASYVW010000499.1:0-5059 GCA_035936675.1 Gemmatimonadales bacterium | reverse complement strand
GCCAGACCATATAGCGCATCCCGGTTGTATGGCTCAGCCGCGACGACCTGCTCGAACGCCGTGGCAGCCGAGTCGTACTTCTTGGCATTGTAGAGCGCTATCGCGGCGTTCATCGTGGCAGCGTGGCCGGTCCCGGCAGCGGGGGCGGCCGCGGCGGAGGGTCCGACACCCGCCTCGGCCTCGAGCGCCTTGGCCTTATCGAGCTTGCCGGTCGCACGGTAGATCCCCGCGAGCGCGCGCTTGGCTTCCACATCCTTAGGAACCCAGCCGAGATATCGCTCCAGAGCCGCGGCTGCCTCTTCGTTGCGATTCTGGCGCTGGAGAACCGCGGCCAGGTTGAACGTGGCCTGGTTCCGATCCTCCGCCATGTTGGCCGCAGTGGCGATATCGGCCGCCTTCTGGAGATATACAATCGCGCTATCGTCCATCTTGTTGTTGGCCAGGATCACTGCGGCTGCGGAGTAGGCCTGGGGTTTGTCGCGATAGATGGTGTTTGCCTGGCGAAAAAGCGCGAGCGCGGAGTCGTTCTTCTGTTCCTTGGCAAAGTTGATCCCGGCGTTGACCAGTGGCACCCATCCGTTGTAGCGCTGCGCGCTGATATCCTGCTTGCACGCGGGCGATAGAGCCTCCGCTTTAGTGAAGGCCGTATCAGCGCCCACTAAGTCGCCCTGCTGGAGGTACACCCGCCCGAGGTAGTACCACGCGGCCGGATTCTTCTCCTGACCGTTCTGCTGGATGGCCTCGAGGAGCACCTTCTGTCCGGAGGCGAGTACCCGAGTCTTGTTGGCCGGCACCTCGGTCTCGACACCTGTCTTCAGATACGTGGCGCCACTGCTCACCTTGAAGTGTCCCGCCTTCAGGCCGCATGTAGGAGGGAGGTATCTCGACGGCAGACCTTGCACCACCCGATCGTTGACCGCGGGCTGCTGCGCTGCGGCTGGATAGGTACCCATCCCCAAGAGACCGGCAGCCAACACGATTCTGGTATTCACTCGTCACGACTCCTTGTTCGGGATCAGAGACCGGGCGGCGATTTGTCGGTGCTCACCAGGCGCAGGGCCCGGTTGTGCAAGTCCCTTGCCACCTCGTGGGCGGGTTGCCCGGTACGTCGCGCAACCGCAGCTACGTCTTCGTATTCCGGCTTGACGCGCGGGCCATCAGGCCCCTCGAGAACCTTGACTCGAACGGCACTACCGTCCGCGGAAGTGACCTCGACTTCACGCCGGGCCAGCGTCACCCGCTCCGCCGTGTGGCGACGGATCCCGGACGTGGTACTGTGGCGGAACAGCGCGGCCGCAGCCTGGTCCGCTTGCGCGGGACCTGCGGTGACCTCGATACGGAAACCGACGCGGCCCTTTTTCATCTGTGTCGTCCAGAGCTGAACGTCGAGGGCGCCTGCCGCGAAGAGCGCTTCGCGTAGGGGGTCGAGGTACTCGGGACTCAGGTCGTCCAGGTCCGTGGACAGGAGGACGACTTCCCCAGCTTCGATGGCCGCCGATGCCAGGATCAATCGCAGCGCATTCGGGTAGCTTCTCGGGTTCCGCCCACCCGCACCCCACGCCCCGGCCTCAATGGCCCGCCAGCGCGCCGGTGGCGCTCCCGACGAGAGGACCCTGAGCAGCGCCGCGCCGGTCGGCGTGGTGGCTTCCCCGACCACCGGGCCGTTCAACCCGATCTCCAACCCTTCCAGAAGAATCGAGGTCGCGGGCGCCGGCACCGGAATAGTCCCGTGCGCTGCGTGCACCCACCCACTGCCTACGGCAACCGGGCGGTTATAGATCCGGCTGACGCCGAGCTGCTCGAACCCCTCGATCCCCCCAACGATATCCACCAGGGCGTCTACCGCGCCCACCTCGTGGAGAGCCACCCGGTCTGGGGGCAACCCGTGGACCCGTCCTTCCGCCTGGCCCAGCAGCTCGAAGGCCTGCACCGCTCGCTCCTGCACCCAGGGCGAGAGCTTCGCTCGTTCGATGATCGCGATCAGCTCACCTAAATGCCGATGAGGACCTTGGCCAGAGGGACGAGTATGATCGTCGTGGTGATGATCATGTTGGTCGTGGCCGTGGACGTGCGGGGCGGCGATCTCGGCAGGCTCTTCATGAGCCCCGTCCGGAAGGCGAACGATGACCTGGGTGGCCCGTACCCCGCAGCGGTCTACCGGTCCGATGTCGATGGTGACGTCCGGAAAACCCAGGCGGGTCGGGAGGCCCCTGAGCCACTCGGGCGACGCGCCGGCAGCCAGCAGGCCGCCGAGCAGCATGTCGCCACTGATGCCGGCGACCGGATCCAGAATGGCAAAGCGTCCATCGGGCATAGACTTAGAAATATACCGCCTTACCGCCCGACCTTCAAATGCTCGAGAATCCGGTCCGCAAGCCGGGCCGAGAAGCCGGGTACCGAGGCCAGCTCGGCGGCCGACGCCGACCTCACGCCGGCCAGACTCCCAAACCGCTCCAGTAGTCGTCGTCGTTTGGTGGGACCGACACCCGGGATGCTGAGCAGCTCGGACGTGATGGTGCGTTGGGTTCGCCGCTTCCGGTTGTAGGCCAGCCCGAAGCGATGGGCTTCGTCCCGTGCCCGCTGGAGCAGCCGGAGCGACGGGCTTCGCCGTGGCAGCCGCAGGCTCTCCGACCTGCCCGGTAGAAACACTTCCTCTTCCCTCTTGGCAAGGCTCACCATCGGGAGATCCGGGAGTCCCAGTTGCGCCGCCGCCGCCAGCGCCGCGCTCAGTTGACCCTTGCCACCATCGATCACCACCAGGTCCGGCAGCTGTAATTGCTCGTCCCGACGCCGGGTCAGATATCGGGTGAGAACCTCTTGAATGGCGGCGAAGTCGTCCTGCTGGCCAAGTCCCTGAATCTTGAACTTCCGGTATTCGCTCTTGCGGGGACGTCCCGCCTCGAACCAGACGAGCGATCCGACCGTGTCACGCCCTTGATTATGCGAGATGTCCACGCAGACGAAACTCCGGGGCACGACACTCAGCCCGAGGTCGCGCCCCAGGGCATACACGGGATCCTCGGCGCGTTCGTCGGTCTCGAATGATTCGATGCGAAGGCTCTCCAACAGATGCCGCGCATTCTGGTCGGCCAGCTCCAGCCAGCGCTGTGCGGTTCCACGCTGGGGCACCACCCAGTCCGTGTCCGGCAGAAGCTGGCGCAGGGTGTCCCACTCGTCCGGGGCGAACGGCACCACCAGCCGCCGCACGCGCCCTTCGGCGGGCACGTAGTAACGCACCAGGAACGCACTCAGGACGGCAAGATCCTCTTCCTCCTCCACGCCCTCGAGGAAGCGGTGCTCCCGCCCCACGACCCGCCCACCCCGCACACGAATGAGCACGCCGACGGCATCGTCCCCGTCCCTGGCGTAGCCGACCACATCGGCGTCGCCGGTCCCCATCACCTCGACGGCGGCCGGCTGGTCCAGCCGGTCGAGCCAGCGTAATGCGTCCCTCATCTCCCTGGCGCGCTCGAAGTCTTCTCGTTCGCTGGCCTGCTGCATGGCTTCGCGCACCTTGACTCGAACGTCCTGGGTCCTGCCCTCGAGGAAGTCGACCACGTCTTCCACCATTCGCTGATACTCCGGCATGTCCTGCCATCCCATGCAGGGTGCACGGCAGCGGCCGATATAGTAGTCGAGGCAAGGGCGCTCCCGACGGTCCTCGGGGAGCTTGTCCTGACAACTTCGAACGGTGTAGAGCCGGCGGATGATGGCGAGGGTCCGGCGCAGCTGGCCCACGTCGGTGTAGGGTCCGAAATAGCGGGCACCAGGGATGTCTCGCTTCCGGGTGACCAGAACGCGTGGAAAGGGCTCTGCCAGGGTTACGGCGATGGAGGGATAGCTCTTGTCGTCCTTGAGACGGACGTTGAAACGGGGACGGTACTCCTTGATGAGGTTGTTCTCGAGGATGAGCGAGCCCGGCTCGCTCGGCACCACGATGGTTTCAACGTCGGCGATGAGCCGCTGCAGCAGCCGGTTCCTCGGACTATCCGGGAGATCCCCGGCAAAGTAGCTGCGCACCCGGCTCCGCAGCCGCTTGGCCTTGCCGACGTAGAGTACTTCTCCGTCCGCGCCCCTCCAGAGGTACACACCCGGCCCTTCCGGAAGGGTGTCGAGCTTCCGCTGAAGCGTCTCTGGAATGGGGGGACTGGTCACGGCTAGGAGCGCGTGCTTCGATCCCACCCGATCTTCGCCACGAGGCGGACCGCCTGGGGAACGCCCAGACTGGCGGCGACTGCGAAGTAGGCTGCACCGTACATACCCAGGGAAAATAACGCTACCAGCAGCAGGTGCCCCGGGTAGAATGCGAGCTTCACCACCCACGCGGCCGAGGCGGCGGCGAGTGCGCTGCTCCACAATCTGATCATGTACGGCAACGGTATGCCCGTCCGGCCGATCCGGGAGTTGAGCGTTCGCCGGAGCAGGATGAACTCGAGCCAGCCGGCCAACCCCGCCGACGCGCTCAGTCCAGCCACTCCCCACCGCTGATCCACGCCCAGCATCCCAGGTAGGGGAATGGCGAACAGGTAGCCGAGGACCACGGTGAGGAGCACTCGGACTATGGCAAACCTGAGCGGGGTCCTGGTGTCGTGCAGGGCGTAGTAGGTCGAGGCATACAGCCGGCCCAATGTCGACGCGAGCAACCCTACCGCCGAGCCGGCCAGAATTCCCCAGACATAGACGGTCATCTCCCGGGTGAACGCGCCCGACTGAAACACCGCACCCGCCACCACGTCGCCCAGCGCCAGGAAAGCGACCGCGGAGGGGACCACGAAGAACGCGATCTGGCGAAGCCCGCCATCCAGCCGGCCGCGGAGATGAGCCGCACGTTCGTCCCCCTCGCCGCTGACGCTCGACATTGCCGGCAGCTCGGCCGCGGAAACCGACATGCCGAACAGGCTGACCGGCAGGGTGTAGAGCACCTGGGCGTAGGAGAGCGCAGCCACCGCACCGGTGGGCAGGAGGCTCGCGAGCACGGTGTCCACATAGGCGCTGATCTGAACCACGCCGCGGCCGATGAAGACCGGGACGAAGTTACGCACGACGGTATGAACGCTCT
>DASYVW010000498.1:0-2898 GCA_035936675.1 Gemmatimonadales bacterium | reverse complement strand
CGGTTCTTCCGCTTGCGCGACTTCTTCGTCAGGATGTGCGAATGATTGGCGTGCCAACGCTTGAGCTTCCCAGACCCGGTGGTCTTGAAGCGCTTCATGGCGGCGCGTTTGGTTTTCTGTTTCGGCATCGTTACTCCTCGTCTCGCTGCGCTCGAGTCCGAACAGGCGGTACTACCGCCCTATTTCGGTGCGATCACCATCGTCATGTTGCGGCCTTCGAGCTTGGCGTCCGACTCGATCTTGCCCACATCGGCCAGGTTTGCCGCCACCCGGTCGAGCACCGCCTTCCCTAGCTCCAGATGCGCCATTTGCCGCCCGCGGAACATCATCGTGACCTTGACCTTGTTGCCGTCGCCCAGAAACTCCCGGGCATGCCGGGTCTTGAAGTCGAAGTCGTGATCGTCGATGCCGGGCCGGTACTTCACTTCCTTGAGCTGAATGATGTGCTGCTTCTTCTTGGCGGCGCGGGCCGCCTTCGCTTCCTCGAACTTGTACTTCCCGTAGTCCATGATCTTGACGACGGGAGGCCGAGCGGTGGGGGCAACCTCCACGAGATCCAACCCGCGTTCCAGAGCGGCCGCGAGGGCCTCTTCGATCGGCAAGACTCCGAGCTGCTCGCCGGCGGCGGTAATCACGCGCACGGGGCTGATCCGGATCATACGGTTTACGCGGATTCGTTTTTCGCGATCGTTCGTGGACAGTTCGTGCCTCCAACGTGAAAAAGAAAAAGAGCACCCGGCGATGAAACCGGGTGCCCACGACGCAAAGCCACGGTGGCGGTGACCGACCGATAGGCTTCAAAGCCAGGACCCGGTTGCGCGGCGGCATCGGGCCGGCAGGCTCAGGGTGGGGGAGTTTCTCCCCGCTTTTACAGGGTGCGGAAGCTACCCACCGCACCTACGAGTGTCAACGGGACGAGGCGTGCGCCGGCTCGGGCGCGGGCGTCACATCCCGGAGCACAACGCCCTTTCCCTCCTGGACCGGGGTGCCCATCACAACCCTGGCATCATGCTCGAAAATCAAGCGCCACTCCCCGGCCACCGCATCGGCCAGCAACGCCCGTTTGCTCTCCAGCGTCCGGAGCGGCTCGAGGTCGTAGCCCATGATCCAGGGAAGCGGGAGATGCGCCGTCGTCGGGAAGAGGTCGCCCACGAACACGGCAGTCTCGCCCCGATCCCGCAGCAGTACCACCTGATGAAAGGGGACGTGTCCGGGGGCGAGGCGCACCGAGATGCCCGGTAACACGTCCGTGTTGCCGTCCAGCAGGCGCCACCGATCGGCTGCCGCCACCGGCTCGAAGTTATGTGGCAGATAGCTGGCCCGGGTGCGCTCGTTGGTGTGCCGGGCGAACTCGAGATCGCCTCGCTGTACCACGTATTTGGCGTTGGGGAAGGTGGGCCGGATATGCCGTCTCGGATCGTTCTCCAGGTCCGGATCCATCGTGGTGTTGCCGCCGGCGTGGTCGAAATGGAGATGGGTGTTGATCACCCATTTCACGTCCCTTGGCAGGAACCCGGCCGAGGCGAGTGCGTCCTCCAGTTGGGTGGCGCCCTCGAGACCCTGGTTCTCGATCCCGTAGATGTCGAGGAACTTGGCGTCTTCCTTGTTGCCGAGCGCCGTATCGATCAGGACCAGGCCATCGGCGTGTTCGACCAGGACGCAGCGCATGGCCAGGGGAATGCGGTTCCGCTCGTCCGGCTCGATGCGCATGCGCCATAGGGTCTTTGGTACTACCCCGAACATGGCCCCGCCGTCGAGCCGCTGGAGTCCGCCCTCGAGGGTATGGCAACGCAAGCCACCGACCTGGAATGATTGCAGCAGGGTCACATCAACTCCTCGCACGAGTCGGCCCGGGGCTCGGTGGGCATCGCGCGCCGCTTGCGGCGTCGGGCTCGGGTGCGTCGCGACTCGATCAACGCGAGGTCCTGGAGGGTGCGGGCGCCCTCCTCCCGCGCCAGCGCCAGGAGACGGTAAAGCAGCTCGGCGGTGACCAGCGCATCGCCCGCGGCACGATGACGGGCCCGGTTATCGAAGCCGAAGAAGCGGCACAGATTATCGAGCCCGCAGGAGCGGACACCCTTCACTAGCCGGCGGGCGAGCCGCACGGTACAGAGCCGGCTACCGTCGAGCGTCAGCGCCCGGGAGCGCATCAGCTCGGCGCTCACGAAGTTCCAGTCGAACCTGGCGTTGTGAGCCACGAATACCCGGCCGGAGAGTGCCGCCATCAGCTGCTCAGCAAGGTCGGCAAAGCGCGGCGCGTGGCGTACCATTTCGTCCGTGATGTTGGTGATGGCGCGGATGGCACGCGGGATCGGCCGCCCCGGGTTCACCAGCGAGTCGAACACGATCTCCCGGCGTCCACCGTGGACGACGGCCACCGCGATCTCGGTGATCCGGTCGCCCCCGACGGCCCGCATCCCGGTGGTCTCGACATCCACCACCGCAAAGGCACAATCGTCGATCAACGGAGAGCCCTGGGCTTCGGGGACCAGAGTCCAGCGCCCATCGGCGAGCTGCCGGACCCGCGGATCCGCACCCAGCAGAGCGATCGCCACCCGGTCGCAGATGGCCGGCTGCGCCCCGAGCAGCCCCAGGATCTCATGGCAGAGCGTTGCCGGTGTGCGCGGGCCAAAGCGCAGGTGGGCCAGGACCCGATCGAGCAGGGTACTCTCCGGATGCGCCGAGATGCCGGTCATGAGGCCGCCCGCCGGAGCGGAAGGGACATGCAGCCAGGGCCCCCTCCCCCCCGGGCCAGCTCGCTTCCTTCTATTGTGATCACGGTGCGGTGCTTCGCATCGGTCCAGTCATCGAAGGCCAGGAAGTTTACCGCGGGTACCACCCGGAAGCCGACCTAGGTGAGCTCGCAGAGGGTCGCGTCGTTCCTGCGATAGCTCACCA
>DASYVW010000497.1:0-20575 GCA_035936675.1 Gemmatimonadales bacterium | reverse complement strand
GACCGCTCAGGCCCTAGGCCGACGCCGCATGTCGCTGTTGGTTGCTCCGCTATGTAAACGAGCGCATTATGGTCGTCGCCCCATTCTTTCCGGAGCCGCCGACTGTCCTCCATTGCCGCACCGCCCCCGACCGTTGCGGTTCGCTCGCAAGAGCGCGTGCACAGTCTCGACATTCTCCGGGGCTTTGCCCTTTTGGGGATGATCCTGGTACACGTTCACACGAACTTGGAACGGCCCGCCACCGGCCTCGAGGACCTGATCTCCTGGACCATCTGGGTGGGGGTCGAGCAGAAGTCGTGGGCGACGTTCGCCTTTCTGTTCGGCGTTGGCTTCGCTCTGCAGCTCCGCCGCATGGAGGCGAAGGGCGCAGCGGTCACGCCTCTCTACTTGCGCCGGCTCCTGGGGCTCTCGCTCTTCGGGATCCCGGCGTATGCCCTGTTCGGTTTCCGTATACTGCTGGACTACGCCTTCTGGGGCGTGCCGCTCCTGTTCATGCGGCGATGGTCGACCCGGTCTCTCCTTGTCGCCGCCCTCGTCTGCATGTCCGCTCTTTCGCTGGTCGAGACCGCGAAGGGGGCGCACGAATGGTTCACACTGGGTCGGCAGGGGGCCGATGCGGCGGCCGAGGCGAGAAGTGCGAGTCCCAACCCCACCTGGACCGCACTCAAGACCGCTCAGGCGCAACCGAGTTACTCGGGTCTTCTCGGCGCGAGGCTCCGGGCCATGCGCGCGGATTATCTGAGGTGGTCCTTCCTCGTCCCGGGCGCAAACCTGGCCCTCTTCATTCTCGGATTCCTGGCGCTTCGCCGAGGCGTGTTCGACTCGCCGAAGAAGCATACCCGGATGATCCTGGCCTTCATGGCGGTGGGAATCATCTCCTGGGCCGTGTCGTGGCTCTTCCTCCGTAACCTGAATACCGACTTCATTCCCCAACGGATCGCCGCCCAGTTCCGCAACGGATTTGGAATTTTGAGCGAGCAATGGCTCGCCTTCGCCTACATCGGCGGCATCGTTCTCCTGCTGGCGTATCGGCCGGTCTGGGAGCGGCGCTTGGCGGCATTCGGCATGGCGGGGCGGATGGCACTCACCAACTACCTGATCCAAATCGCGGTGCTCGACCTCCTGTCCTCCGGCTACGGTCTCGGTCTCCGGGTCCGGCCGGCCATGGTTCCCCTGTTAGCGGCGCTGATCTTCGGTGCCGAGGTCGGGCTCACGCGGCTCTGGCTCGCTCACCATCGCCTGGGACCAGCGGAGTGGCTCTGGCGATCGTTCACCTATGGAAAGCCGCAACCGATGCGAAGGTAGGCGCAGCGAGGGACCTAGCTAGAGTCTTTCAGCGGAGCGGTGGTCTATTGCTGGATGCGAAGTGCTGTGGGTAGCGGCACCAGACTTACGGCGGATACAACCCCGCCGTAAGTCTGGCCGAACCTAGTACATCCCGCCCATACCGCCACCCGGGGCGGCCATGGCCGGCTTCTCTTCCTTCTTCTCCACCAAGACACACTCGGTGGTGAGGAGCAGGCCGGCAATCGACGCGGCGTTCTGTAGCGCCGTGCGGGTCACCTTGGTCGGGTCGATGACGCCCGCCTTGACCAGATCCTCGTATACGTCGGTCGCAGCGTTGTAGCCGAAGTTCTTGTCCTTCGACTCCTTGACCCTGGCCACTACGATCGACCCCTCGGCGCCCGAGTTCTGGGCGATCATCCGGATGGGCTCCTCCAACGCGCGACGCACGATCTCGACACCAACCTTCTCGTCCTCGGTGCCCTTGATCTTGTCCAGCGCGCTCTGCGCCCGGAGCAGAGCCACTCCCCCACCGGGAACGACGCCCTCCTCGACCGCTGCTTTGGTGGCGTGAAGCGCGTCCTCGACCCGGGCCTTCTTCTCCTTCATCTCGGTCTCGGTGGCCGCCCCCACGCTGATGATGGCCACACCGCCGGCGAGCTTGGCCAACCGCTCCTGCAGCTTCTCCCGATCGTAGTCGCTGGTGCTCTTCTCGACGGCGGCGCGGATCTCGGCGATCCGGCCTTGGATGTCGTCGGGCTTGCCCTTCCCATCGACGATGGTCGTGTTGTCTTTATCGATCACCACCCGCTTGGCGCGGCCCAGATCGGCGAGGGTCACGTTCTCCAGCTTGAGGCCAACCTCTTCGGAAATGACCTGCCCGCCGGTGAGCACGGAGATGTCGCGGAGCAGCTCCTTGCGGCGGTCACCGAAGCCAGGCGCCTTGACGGCCACCACCTTCAGGGTACCGCGAAGCTTATTCACCACCAGAGTCGCGAGCGCTTCGCCCTCGACGTCCTCGGCGATGATCAACATCGGCTTGCCGGCCTGCGCCACTTTCTCCAGGATCGGAAGCAGCTCCTTCATCGAGGAGATCTTCTTGTCGTGGATCAGGATGTGGGGATCCTCGAGCAACGCTTCCATCTTCTCCGGGTCGGTGACGAAGTAGGGAGACAGATAGCCCCGATCGAACTGGGTGCCGTCGACCGTCTCCAGCGTCGTCTCCAGGCCTTTCGCCTCTTCGACGGTGATGACTCCGTCCTTGCCGACCTTTTCCATCGCCTCGGCGATCAGGTTACCGATCTCCTTGTCGTTGTTGGCGGAGATGGTACCGACCTGGGCGATCTCCTTCTTGCCGGCCGAGGGAACCGAAACGCTCCGGAGCTGCTCGACCACGGCCTCAACGGCGCGGTCGATGCCACGCTTGAGCTCCATCGGGTTGGCGCCCGCAGTGACGTTCTTGAGCCCCTCACGGAAAATCGCCTGAGCCAGTATTGTCGCCGTGGTGGTGCCGTCGCCGGCGAGATCGGAGGTCTTGGTGGCGACTTCCTTCACCATCTGCGCCCCCATGTTCTCGATCGGGTCGCTCAGCTCGATTTCCTTGGCGACGGTGACGCCGTCCTTGGTGACCGTCGGCGAGCCGAATCGCTTGTCGATCACGACATTCCTACCCTTAGGTCCGAGCGTGACCTTCACGGCCTCGGCCAACTGGTCGATACCCCGCTTGAGCTTGGCGCGGGCTTCGGTGCTGAAGAGCAATTCTTTCGCTGCCATATGTCCTCTATTCTCTGAGAATCTGAATCAGCCGATCTTGGCCAGGATGTCGGACGCTTTGATGATGATCAGCTCATCATCACCCACCTCATACGGTGTCCCGCTGTACTTCCCGTAAATCACCTTGTCGCCCGCCTGGACGTCCATCTTGACCCGTTGGCCCTTCTCGATTCGCCCGGGCCCGACGGCGATCACCTCACCCTGGGTGGGCTTCTCCTTGGCGGTATCGGGGATGTACAAACCGCCACGCATGGACACCGCCTCGTCCGACGGCAAAATGACGACCCGGTCCTCGAGGGGATGGATCTTGATCTTGGGTTTGGGCTTGGTCTTCGTAGCAGTGGACATCGTTCCCTCCGAGCCAGGTCAGATAATGAACCGGTTGGTAGCTCACGTAGGCTGGTAAACTACTCACTTTACTGTACTTGTCAAGCGTAAAAGCGCCACCACTACGTGACTAAACCGATTTGGTTAAGTGCCCAAAGTACGGATTATGGCGTGTGAAAATGGAGCGGGTCTCTGAGGTTCTGCAGCTCCCGGTAGTAATAGAGGGCCGTCGGACGCCGGCCATTGAGCCTCAACCGCTTGAGGAACGCGAGCTCTTCCTCGGTGGCGCTGCCGCTGAGGGCAGGATCCTGGAGGAATTCCTTGAGTCCCGATTCTTGGACCACCGGCTGGTCGGGCACCCATTCGATAAACTCGAATCGCTTCGCAGGCCCCGAGACAACACTGGGATTCAGGAGAATGTCCAGGGCAAACGTCGTGAGATTGATGTCCCACGATTCAATAAGCGGATCCAGGAAGGAGACGCAGTGTTCCCCGGAGAGGTGAAAGATGTCGGTATCGAGGAACTCGAGCACGATCACGCGGGTCTCTTCATAGCTTCGCCGGCTGAGCTTTGCCACCTTACGGAGCCAGTCCTCGTTCTCCAATTCCTGGGTGGCCACTCCCTTCACGACGTCCAGCAGCGTGCGGGTGACCAGGCGTTCGAGCTCGCCGAACGGCTCCTTCTCGAAGACTGCGCGAATGTGTCGCTCTCGCTCGGGCTTACATTTGCGGAGGATCAACGCCCGGACTTCCTGGAACAAGGGCGCCGGCTGGTCCCCCAGCTCCCGCTTTAGGCCCTCCTTCCGCTGGCGGTCCGCCACTCGCGCCAGCTCTCCCCGCGGCAGCTTCAGGAACTTGTCCATCTTTTCGTAGATGTCGGTACGGCCCGGCGCTGGGGGTACGCGCCGCCGAGTCAGCAGCTGCGAGATGTAGGACTCCGTCACCTGGGCGGCCCGGGCGAGGTCTCGCTGCTCCAGGCCGAATTCCTCCAATCGCTGCTTGATGACTAGTGACACATCCACGGCATTCCTCCTGGCGATGGACCCAATGCGCTTAACAGTTGTAAGTTAAGTCACTGTGGCTATGGTGGCAAGGCGAACTTGTACTTGACAAGTCTAGTGGAAACCCCTAGCTTGGCGGCCTGGTTAACTAACTTTAGTAAACTGGACGACTGAACCCATACCCCCTAAGGAGTCCCTATGTACGCACGACTCGTCTCTTTCAATCTGAAGGCCATCAGGCCGGAAGAGCTTACCGAGACCTTCGAGAAGGACATCCTGCCCCTGTTGCAGAAGCAGAGCGGCTTCACCGATGAGATCACGTGTGTCAGCCCTGACCGCAAGAACGCGGTCGCCATCAGCTTGTGGGAGCACAAGGAGCAGGCGGACGTCTACAGCCGCGACACCTATCCCCAGGTGCTGAAGAGCCTGGCGAAAATCGTCGAAGGCACGCCCGAAGTACGTGGCTACGACGTTCCCGTCTCGACTTTCCACCGGACCGCCACTACCCGGTAAAGCCAAGCCGGTTGAGTTTGTCAACCGACTTCTCATAGTCAGCCAAGGAGTTCGATCATGTATGCACGTAATGTTTCAATGAACCTGAAGCCCAATACCGCCCGTGAGTTCACCCAGACGTTCGAGAAGGACATTCTGCCCATTCTTCGGAAGCAGAACGGCTTCAAGGACGAGATCACGTTCGTCGGCACCAATGGCAAGGAAGTACTCGCCATCAGCCTGTGGGATCGCAAGGAAAACGCGGACGTCTATAGCCGCGACACCTATCCCCAGGTGCTCAAAGGCCTAGCGAAAGTGGTTGACGGCACGCCGGCAGTGCATGCCTACGAGGTTGGCAACTCGACCTGGCACAAGATCGCCGCCAGCGTCTAAGCCTGACGGACTGGTTCGAGGAAGGGGGAGAGCTGCCGGTCCGCTCTCCCCCTTTCTTGTCAGTGCGGGTTAAGCCGCGCTCATGCTACTTCCGGCACGCCAGTATCCAGCCCGCCCTGCCCCAGCTCTGCCCTGGCACCCTCGGCCAGGCGGCAGTAGCTGGCACGGATCCGCTCGAGCTCGTGCTCTTCGAGCTCTTCGAGGTCCAGCAGGGCGTTGTGCGCCCCTGCCGTAGCGCGAAGCAACTCGTCCAGCTTTACCTGCAGCGCCTCGGTATCACGGTTTTGGGTAGCCTGAATGAGGAATACCATCAGGAACGTGATGACCGTCGTACCGGTGTTGATCACCAGTTGCCAGGTATCGCTGAAGCGAAACAATGGGCCCGTCACCACCCAGGCGAGGATCACGCCCACTGCCAGCATGAAGGTCGAGGGCCGGCCCGTGACCCGCGCCGTCGCCTTCGCAAATCGAGTAAACCGCGATCGAGATTTTGTCGGTCGCATACGGATAGTCCTCTCCATCGGGGGAACACTGGTGACCCGGCGCACACCACAGAGTCGTCCGGATACTCATATTAACTGTCGCGGAGTTAAATGGACTGCGGATGGGGTTCGACTCTGCGGGAGGGTCAGATGGGCGTTACGACTAGAGTTCGCCAAGCGAAACTGAGGCCTGAGTGCGCCGAGCGCTATCCGACGCTTCCTGCCCGCATGTGGACGTCGGCTACTTGCCTGGCCGAACTGGTGGCCTCCTCCCGGGGAGCGCGGCCCGAGGAGCGCGACAAGAAGCGCGCGCTCTCCGAGACGGACTTCGAGTTCCGGGGCGGTGCTTCCCGCCGTTCGGGCGGGTTGTTCGCGCACACGCGCATTGATGAGCCCGCCTTTAGCTGATACGAATCAGCTTTACATCAAATGCTGGACGCACGGAAACGCCACTTCGCCTTCGGAGTCGGCCAGCGGCTCCGCCACCGCTACGGCATGTCCCTGCGCGTATCCGATTCCCAAGTTTCGCAATCGATTCAGGACCGGCTCGGTGTCCACCTCCTCGGCGATGGTGGCGATGCCCATCAGCCGCCCCACCTGGTTGACGGCGGTCACGATGGTCCCGTACACGGGGTCATCGACCACTCCCCGTACATAGTGCCCGCCGATCTTGAGGAAATCGACCGCCAGCGCTTTGAGGTAGGTGAAGGAAAGCACCCCGTTGCCGAAGTCGTCCAGCGCGACCCCGCAGCCCGTCGCGCGGATCTCGGAGATGAAACGCACGGTCTGCGCGAAGTTGGCGAGCGCGGCGGCTTCTGCGATCTCGAAGCAGAGAGCCTCCGGCGGCAACCGGTGCTGGGCCAGCTGCTCTCGCAGACGGGGGACCAGGCTCTCGTCGTCCAGCGAGGAGGCACTGAGGTTGATGGAGCAGAGGGGCAGCTCGCAATCGGGGTGATTCCGGTGCCACCCACCCACCAGTTCGATCGTCCGGCGTATCATCCACTGGTCGATTGCCGGCATGAGATTGTACCGCTCCGCTTGCGGAAGGAAGGAGGCGGCCGGCTGCAGATGCCCGCGCTCGTCCGGGAGCCGTAACAGTATCTCGCACCGGGGCCGGATCGCAGGCTCCGGCAGGAGCGGAACAATCGGTTGAGCGTACAGGCGAAAGCGCCCCTCATCCAGGGCCTGGGCGAGGCGATTGACCCGCCGGGTCTCGGTCGGGGGCGGCGCGATCTCGATGGCCTCCGGCCGGTCGACGAAGACGCGATTACCTCCTGCTTCCTTGGCGACGTAGCAAGCGGCGTCGGCTGCTCTGAGCACCGAGGCCATGCGTCCGCTGGTGGCGGTGATCGGGACCACGCCGATGCTAACCCCCACCAAGAAGGTCTGCCGTCCCCACACGTAGCGGAATTCCTCCACCGCCTGGCGCACCGTCTCGGCGATTTTCGCCGCCTCGTCCAGCGGACAGTTTTCCAGCAGGGCC
This sequence comes from Gemmatimonadales bacterium, assembly GCA_035936675.1. Taxonomy (GTDB): domain Bacteria; phylum Gemmatimonadota; class Gemmatimonadetes; order Gemmatimonadales; family GWC2-71-9; genus CAVVWJ01. The sequence continues at coordinate 13,340 of DASYVW010000497.1, read as the reverse complement.
GTGAACTCATCGCCACCGAGGCGCGCGAGGGTATCGCGCTTGCGCATGTGGCTGGAGAGGAGGGCGGCGATCTGTCGGAGAAGCTCGTCTCCAGCCTCATGCCCACAAGTGTCGTTGATCAGCTTGAATCGGTCGAGGTCGAGGTAGCACAGCGCGTGCTCCCCTACCGTACCGTACGCGGTATCGGCCAGAGCCCGCGTCAGCCGCCGCTCGAATTCGTGGCGATTGACCAGGGAGGTCAGGGCATCGTGCGCCGCCTCGTGGGAGAGCTTGTGGGACACACGGCGCTTTTCCGTCACGTCATGAAAGACGAGCACCACCCCGGTGGTGCCGCCGTTACGGTCGCGGATCGGCGCGGCCGAGTCTCCGATGGCCACTTCCGTCCCATCCCGCCGCAGCAGCAGTACCCCCTCGGCCAGGTCGACCGCGCGACCCTCCTGGAGGCAGCGGGCGACCGTGCTCTCGATCGGCTCCCTGGTGGTGTCGGAAATGAAGGTGAGGATGGTGGCCGCCGGGAGGCCCAGCGCTTCACTGGTGCGCCAGCCGGTGAGCCGCTCCGCCATCGGATTCAGATACATCATCCTTCCGGCCGTGTCGGTTGTGACCACGGCGTCGCCGATCGATTCCAGAGTGATGACCGCCTGCTCCTTCTCCCGGAACAGGCTCTCCTGGGCGCGACGCCACTCGGTGAGGTCCCGTAGCGTAACCAGGACCAGGGGATCGGGTCCCGGACCGAGCGGGCCCCGGTGGATCTCGACGGGGAACTCGCTCCCATCCCGGCGCCGGGCGAAGAGGCTGACCCGAGTGCCCTTGGGCTGTTTTTCCGGTGGCTCTTGATTGAAAACTGGCTGGGTATCGAGCGTGCGGTGGAAGCGCGGGGGGATCAGCCGATTCATCGGCTGACCCAGGAGCTCTGCTTCGGACCATCCGAGGAGCCGTTCGGCCTCGTGATTCAACGCAACGATTCTGCCGAGCGAGTCTACGACGACCGTGGCGTCCGGGGCTGCGTCGAGCAGAGATCGGAACCCGATTTCCAGCCGGGAGAGATCGATCATATGGCAGAGGCTCCCAGTGACGCATCGCGTCACATAGGCAGAGGCTCCAGGTGACGCATTCGGGGGCCAGAAAATCTAATAGGTGGGGGGTCACATGACAAAGGACGCAATCGGAAATCTATGCCGCCATCGGGAAATCCCCTAGGATCGCTTGCACGGCCGCCAGGTACTCCTCGATGTCGAACTGGTCGGGATCGATCATGGCCTGCACCGGATATCCGATGATCAAGCTCACCGCCACCGCGGCTACCCCAGCAGGCGTGCCGGAGCCGCCAGCCTTAGCATGAAGCGCCTCCTCTGCGATTTTCCGGAAGGCCGTCCGATATGCGTCCAGGCCGGCGCCGATCCTCCCTCGGATGACGGCGTTGTGAGCACCACGAGCCCAATACTCCAACAACAGCCGGATCCGGCGAGGCTCCTCCAACAACCGGTGCACCTCATGGCCCAGCAGCGCCTGCAAGCGCTCCCGCGGTTTCGAGATGGTGTCGATCTCGTCGGGGATCCTGAGCGACAGGGTGGCCGCCAGTACCCTATCGAGTAAGGCGAGACCCAGCTGGTCCTTCCGCTTGAAGTGGAACAGGACCAGGCCGTGGCTGAGGCGCGCTCGGGCGGCAACGGCCCGCACGGTCAGGCCGTCAATCCCCCGGCGCAACGCCACCTCGTACGCCGCCTTCAGAATCTGCTCCCGTCGCGTGGCCTCTGTTGCTTTCTGTCCAGGCATAGCCGCGCCCCTCCTCGCTATTGACCTTCTGTCCAATACAGAGTAGTATATATTAACCGCTTGGTCAATAGCGTAGGCTTTCCACGGGCGCTCCTACCCAACCAGGCTTCTTGCAGGACCGCCCCGGGGAGGGCACATGTACACTCGTCGACTTCTCCTGCTCGCAGTCTCTGCCTTCGCGCTGACCTCCTGTAATCCGTTCCACCACGAGTCGGCGGTTCAGGTGAGCGCCAAGGACGAGAATCTGAACGCCCGCTGGCACGCCAACCTGGCGACTCCGGCCGATCTTGCCGGCGCGGTACAGATGAACGGCTCGGCCTCCATGGCACCGGGGACTAAGAGCGGTACCACCATCGTGTCCCTCAACCTCGCTAATGCCACTCCCGGAGGTGTGCATCCCTGGCAACTGCACCGTGGGCAGTGCGGATCTGATAACGGCATCGTCGGCTCCCTTGGCGCGTACCCGCTCGCCAAGGTTGGCCGTGACGGCCACGCGACAGCATCCGCCAATCTGCCACTCGATACACCGACCGTGGGCAACTACTTCGTGAGCGTCAGTGCGTCCGCCGCCAACGACGCGGTGACTGTCGCCTGCGGAAACCTGGCACCACCGACTCTGTAGCCTGGGTCACGAACGGCGAGACCACTGCGGCTAAAGTGTGACGAAAGACACTGCGTCTAAAGGGTGATGGAGTGAATCGATAGGGCAGCCGGGTGCGCCGCAGGCACCCACCGGCCCAGTCTGAGGTACAGTCGATGCGCACCAGCAGAGCTACCAGCCAGCGGTTCTTGTGCCTAGGATGTGCAGCCGCGCTGGTGTGCATGTGGGGCTCCGAACTCCACTCGCAACAAGTGAAGCTCCGTCCCCAGGCGGCCCTTTCCCTGCCGACCCGAATCTCACTACAGGATGGGGCGCTCCATGTCCGGCAGAAGATCGGCATGACCGTCGGCGCCCGCTTGATCATGACCTTCAACCAACGCTTCGACGTGGTCACCGGCGTCGCCTACATGCCGGGGGTCGTCATGTTTCACGGAGCCGGCAGAAAGATCGACGTCGCCACCGGCTCCCACGTGCTGACCGGCACGACCGGCGCGCGATACTGGCTGCTTCCGCCGACAGCGATGCTCTCGTGGGAGGTTCACACCACTCTCGGCGTGGTCTTTGGCGGCCAACCCGCCTACCAGGATTTGTTCGAGAGCTCAACGGTGAGCGGGATCCTGGGTACCGCGGTGCGCTACCAAATCGGCCAGATCGTAAGCCTGCGTCTGCGGGTTCAGGAACGCCTCTACCGGGTCCGCTTTGGCCAACAGGAGCCGGTCAGATCGAGGCCGCCCTTGCAAGTTTCCTTGGGGCTGGGCCTTCCGTTCCTGGAAGCGGCGTTGAGAAGGACTGCTCGACCGTTTGCAGAAGGACCGGAGTCACTGCGGTAAGCACTGAACCGGAGGAGTCTCTATCGAAGGATTTGTCTATGATAGGCCGTCGATCGGGCGCCCCGCTGAATCACTCGGTTCCCGCCGAATTCCCTGAGACTTTGACTGCTCGTATGCTGGCCCGGGTCAACGTCGCCCGCCTTCTGGTCGACCGGCGCGCGAGTGCCAGCCGTCCCAAGTCGAAGCGCCAACGGCCAGCGCGTCCTGCCTCCACCAATTCGCTCAGCTTAGAGGAGCTTCGAGAGTTCCATTCGCTCAGGCGGGTTTTTCGGGATCTGGGCGTCTCCTACCGCCGCTACCGTGGCCAGACGGGGGGTCATGTGGTGCCGGGCCTGCGCGATGCCGCCTATAACTTCCGGGCGGAGCCCAGCCTCACTTCTCTGGTAGCAGTCGCGGCCTTTTTAGATGAGCTCGATCTCCTAAGTTGAGGTAGAGAGGGCTCCCTACGCCGAATCCTCCATCCGGCGCAGCTCCTGCGCGGCGGCGACTAGATCCTGCATCTGCCCCCGCATAGACCGACTCTCCTCGAGTGCCGTCGCGAGCCTGCCCAGGCTCGCATGTGCCCGGACAATCTCATCCTCAGCGATTGAAGTCAGGTCGGCGGCGCGAGTGATCGCATCACGCACTGCGTGATAGAGGTCCTCCGCGGTGAATGGCTTGAGCATGACCCGGACGGGAGTGTCTCCGGGACTAACATGGGGCACCGCATCAGGATTCCCCGACATACAGAGCACGGCCACGCTCGGCCGATAGCGGGCGAGCGTTTCCGAAACCTGCCGCCCGTCAATGCCAGGCATGGAGAGATCGGTCAGCACCAGGTCGAACGGTTCGGTGCGGGCCTGGATGAGGGCCAGCGCGGACTCGCCGTCCCTGGCCTCCTCAACGTGATAGTGCTTGGCCTCCAGCGAGCGACGGACAAACCGGCGCATCACCGACTCGTTGTCGACCACGAGCACGGTGGACTCGTGCCGAGTCGGCCCGTGCAAGACGCCTGCAACCATACGGCTCTCCGGGACCAGCCTTACGATGTAGTCATAGGGGGATTTTGGTGCAATCAACTATAAAACACTGGTACGCGCCTTCGCCATGGGGCTTCCCCCGATGACGCTCCGGGAACCCGATCCCGCATCTCGAGGGTTACCTTGGCCAGGTAGAGCCATGATGAAGCTGAGTCTCTCATCGTAAGGAATCGCACAATGCTGCCACAGCGGAAGCTCGGCACCGAGGGGCTGACGGTATCGGCCTTGGGCCTGGGTTGTATGGGGATGAGTCAGTCCTACGGGTCGCCCGACGAGCGGGACGAACAAGAGTCCATCGCGACCATCCACCGGGCCATCGAGCTCGGCGTGACCTTCTTCGACACCGCCGAGGTCTATGGCCCGTTCACCAACGAGGAGCTGGTCGGCCGGGCGCTCAAGGGCCGGCGCGATGGTGTCGTCATCGCGACCAAGTTCGGCTGGCGGATCGATGGGGACAGGCGGAGCACGGGGCTGGACAGCCGGCCGGCACACATTCGCGAGGCGGTCGAGGGATCCCTGCGGCGGCTCGGGACCGACCACATCGACCTCCTGTACCAGCACCGGGTGGATCCCGCCGTACCCATCGAAGACGTTGTCGGCACGATGGCCGAGCTCGTGAGCGAGGGGAAGGTGCGATTCCTGGGACTCTCCGAGGCCGGCGAGGCCACCATCCGCCGGGCCCACGCGGTACATCCTATCGCCGCGCTCCAGAGCGAATACTCACTCTGGGAGCGGAATCTCGAGCCCCGTATCATCCCTTTGCTCCGGGAGCTCGGCATCGGGTTGGTGCCGTTCAGCCCACTGGGACGCGGCTTCTTGACCGGCACGGCCAAGCGGGCCGAAGAATATGCGGAGGACGACTTCCGGCGGGGCGATCCCCGATATCAGGGAGCGAACTTCGACGCCAACATGCGGGCGGCATCGGCTGTCCACGACCTGGCAGCACAGAAGGGTGCCACACCCGGGCAGATCGCCCTCGCGTGGCTCCTGCACAAGGGCAACGACGTGGTCCCCATTCCGGGCACCAAACGTCGGCGCTACCTGGAAGAGAACGTCGGCGCCGCCGCTATCGGGCTGAGCCGGGAAGCGATGGCCCAGCTGGACGCCGCGCTCTCTCCGGAGAACGTCGCCGGACCGCGCTACAACGAACGGTTGATGGAGACGGTGGACCGCTAGCCATGTTCCCGCTGTCTGTTCTCGACCTCGCACCGATCCCCGAAGGCAGCAATGCCGCCGAGGCGCTACGGCAGTCGCTCGACCTGGCCCAACATGTCGAACTGTGGGGTTACCGCCGCTTCTGGCTGGCGGAGCACCACAGCATGCCCGGCATCGCGAGCGCCGCAACGTCGGTGGTGATCGCGCACGTCGCCGGTGGGACCTCGACGATCCGGGTCGGTGCCGGCGGCATCATGCTGCCCAACCATTCGCCCCTGGTGATCGCCGAGCAGTTTGGCACCCTGGCCTCGCTCTTCCCCGGCCGCATCGACCTCGGTGTGGGACGAGCACCCGGCTCGGATCAGATGACCGTTCGCGCGCTCCGGCGGAGCCCTGCGTCGGCCGAGAGTTTCCCGCAAGACGTCGCCGAGCTGATGGCCTACTTCCGACCGGCCGAGCCCGGCCAGGTGGTGCAGGCCGTCCCCGGGGCGGGTCTCGACGTGCCGATCTGGATTCTGGGCTCCAGCCTGTTCGGGGCCCAGCTCGCGGCAGCGATGGGACTGCCCTTTGCATTCGCCTCCCACTTCGCGCCGGCGCTGATGATGCAGGCGATAGACCTCTACCGGGCCCGATTCCAGCCCTCCGAGCAGCTCGATCGCCCATACGTCATGCTTGGCATCAACGTGATCGCAGCCGACAGCGACCCCGAGGCCGGGTGGCTGTTCACCTCGCTCCAGCAGGCGTTCCTCAACCTGCGCCGGGGCCGGCCGGGCCGGCTGCCCCCTCCGGTCGAAGATTTTGGGCGGAGCCTGAATCCACTGGAGCACGCGATGCTTCGCGACACGCTTGCGTATTCCGTGGTAGGCTCGCGGGAGACGGTCCGGCAGGGGCTGGATGAGTTTGTGGCGGGCACCGGTGCCGACGAGTTGATGGTGACGGCCCAGATCTTCGACCACCAGGCGCGGCTGCGATCGTTTGAGATCACCGCCGAGGCGAAGGATGCGCTAGAACCTTTCAGCCGAGCGACCGTATCGCGCTGAGCGCGCTCTCCACCTCCGCCGGAGTGTTCATGATCCCGCAGGCCACCCGGGACAGCGGGACCCGATACGGCGTGGTCGAGGCCAAGATCCTCTTCGCCAGCAGCCGTTCGACCGTCTCCCCCGCCTTGAGTCCCTTCACGTCGAAACAGACCAGCCCCGCGCTCAGCTCGCTCGATGCCGGCGTGTAGGCCACCACGTTGCCCATCTTGCTCAGACCTTCGCGCATCTGGGCGTTCAGGGCGTGAACGCGCTCGGTGATCCGCGCCGGCCCGATCTTCTCGTGAAACTCGATCGCCGACGGCACCGCCCAGTGATGCTCGAACGATTGGAAGCCGCCCGGTGAGAACATTGCTGCGCGGATCGGAGGACGGGCCGGGCGCTCCTCGGTCCAGGCGTTGAACTCCTCCAGATCCTGAAAGCTGGGAATGAGCGGCCGCATCGTGGCCCAGACCTCCGGCTTGGCCCATACGAACCCGGTCCCCCGCGGGCCGAAGATCCACTTGTGGAGGCCGGCCGCGAACACGTCCGCGCCTAACGCGGTGATCCGTGGGTCCTCGACCCCCAACCCGTGCACTCCGTCCACCACCAGCAGGATCCGGTTCTCCGGCCCGCGGGTCGCGTTCAGCTCGGCGACGACATCGGCGATCCGGCGCACCGGCATCCTGAGGCCACTGGAGGAGTGAACCCAAGTGATCCCGACCACCCGCGTCTTCGGTCCGATCGCCCTTCGGAGCCGTCCCACGATGTCGTCGGCGGAGATCGAGTCATACGAGCTGAAGATCGGGATCTTGCGCCAGCCGGCACCCGTCCGCTCCGTGGCAAGACGGATGGACTCGTGATGGACATAGTGGTCCTGATCGGTGGTCAGGACTTCGTCCCCGGGCTTGAGGGGAAGACCGTGATAGACCACGGACAGCCCGGTGGTGGTATTGCTGGTGAGCGCCAAATCGCTCGGGTCGGTCCCGGTGTAGCGGGCGAGGGCGCCGGTCACGTCGGCGGTCATGTTGTGATGCTTGGCCTCGAACATCCCCTGCTCCACCGTGAGGAACGGGTTCCGGTCGAGCCGCTGGCGCAGACGCTCGATGGCTGCGCGCACCGGCCTGGGATGGGACGTGAGGTAGAAGAGGCCGAGGTGGATGTACTCGGGCGCGAGGTCGAACTGCTCCCGCACTGATCGCCAGTCGCCCGGATCGAGCGGAAGCGTTGCGGGGACCCGGAGCCTCTCGGCAAACGTCACGGCCGGTGCGAACGCACCCGCCGCCGCTGCGAAGGTGCCCCCAACCAGCAGGCGGCGGCGGGAGAGAGACATGAATGCCTCCTATGGGCTATGGGCTATGGGCTATGGGCTATGGGCTTCGGGTGGCGAAAAATATGCTACACAGTAGCGGGAAAAGCACGATCATCCCGATCCGTCGCTGTTCGTGATCGGCGCGGCACCCGAGTTCAGAGCCCACAAAAACAAACGGCCCGCACTCCTCGAGAGAAGTGCGGGCCGTTTGGTATCGTGCTGCTGATTACAGCTTCACGACGTTCTCTGCCGCTGGGCCCTTCTGGCCCTGCACGACGTCGAACTCCACGCGGTCACCCTCGGCCAGGCTCTTGAAGCCCTGGGCCTGGATCGCCGAATGATGGACGAAACAGTCCTTCTGACCGTCTTCGGGCGTGATGAAACCAAAGCCCTTAGCGTCGTTGAACCATTTGACCGTGCCAGTGGTGCGAGGCATTTCCTACTCCTTGTACATGATGTAATCGGAGTGGGGACATGCCGCACGACCGACTACGGTTTGCGTGGATTCCACCGCCACGCGCGGTGCGGCTGCCGCGGCGCTGTATGCGCCAGGAACGACAGCCAATGAAAAAGAGGCGGGCACCCAACGCCCAGCCCCTGTGTGACCACGTCGGATATGGGGCGCACCAGCGCCTCGGAACCGCAAACAAGGTACCCACATGGGGAGGAAATGGCAACCCCAGGCAGGATAACGCCCTGCCAGCCCGGGAACGAACCTCCCTAGCCCGCAGTCTGTACCGGCCACAAAAGAAGGGCGGCCCGCATTCCCCGAAGGGAACGCGGGCCGCCCGCGCGCTGGTTACCCGGAGTCGAGGAATTTACTTCCTCGTTCTTCTTCCATTGGCCACCGCCTAAACTGAAGCGTTTGCGGTTTGGCCTTCGGAGCTCCGGCTTCTATCCCCAGATGGTTTGCGACCATCTGGTTCACCAGCGTGAGCGCTACAAGTCGGTTGAATCGCGGATCAACCTCTTGCTCGGCACGCCGCGGCGCTACTGCGGCGTGGACGAGACACGCGATTGGTCTCGTCTCTCCAACACGAAAACGATCAATTCTCGAGTTGGCGACGACAGTATAGAGAGAGATTTTCGTGAGCGCAAGAGGGGAATTTGTTATCCCCAGTCGTGCACATTTCTCACATTTCCACACACATCTAGCGGGCGAATTTGGGAGGGAAACCAGCTGAACTGTGGACGAGCCTGACGGCTGAGTGTCAGGGGTGGTGCGCGGGAAGTCAGACACTCGGGGGCGGAGGCGACGTGGCTTCGTTCTTCGCCCGTCGGGCGGTCTCCTGATCGAGGCGCTCACGGAGAGCCGACATGATGGGGTCCGCCGCGGTGTAGCGCTGGCCGTAGTCGAGATTGAAGGCGTAGTCGAAGTTGGCCGGATTCCTCCCCTGGTTGTGTTGGAGGATCGTCTCCAGCTTGTCTAGTCCCTTGGCTACCTTGGCCTCGGGGGAGCCAGCCGCCTCGTACTCGTCCCACAGCTCGATGATCTCCTGCCGCAGGGCCGGCGGCAGCGGAGCGATCAGCTGCAGAAGGTCGCTGCGCTCGTGATCGGCCTTGCTCTCCCCCGCCTTCTGCGCCGGCGCCGGCACGTCTCCCCCGATGGCCTCGCCAAGATCATGGATGAGACACATCTTGAGCAAGCGCGCGAGGTCGATCCCTGGGGTGTGACCATAGAGCAGCATCGCCATCAGGCAGAGCCGCCAGGTGTGCTCCGCCACGCTCTCCTGCTGCCCGTCTGATGTCCACCCGCTGCGCATGACCGTCTTGAGCCGCTCGGCAGCGCGGAGAAACGCCAGTACACCTTCGATATCGTCGGCACGCATTGGCCGCTCCAAGCGCCTTTATGAGCTAAGACTCCCCTGCAAGAGTATACCCATGCGACCTCGATTTCTCTGGTCGTGCTTGCTGATCGGCACCGCGAACCTGGCGGCGCCGGCCTGCCGCGCCAATGCTCCCGGTCGAGAGGCTCAGGAGACCATGTCCCCACCGAAACTGGTGCCGTTGGAGGTGCTGAACGATCGCCTTGCCATCTGCCGCTCAGACAAGGATGAACCGTTGCCAAAGTGGGCCAAGGCGCCGCCCGGCGAGTTCTTCTCTGTCACCCGCACGAGGGACGAGATCTCCATCATCATCGCCAACGTGCGCGCTCCTCGAGAGGCCAAGTGTGAGCGCGACTGGCGACTGCTCATGGTCAAGGGGCCGTTGGAATTCAACCTGGTCGGCATCATCGCCGGGCTCTCCGGCACATTGGCCGATGCCGGCGTGAGCATCTTCGCCGTATCCACCTACGACACCGACTACATCATGGTGAAGCAGTCCGATCTCGATCGGGCGCTGGCGGCATTGCGCCAGGCAGGGTACCCGGTCAGCCAGCCCGAGCGTCTGTGATAAAAAAAGGGCGCCCCGGAAGGCGCCCCTGAAAACTGTAGATGAACGGAAGATCCTTAGCGATCGCTCCGGAGCGTCACATTGACGTCCGCGCCGACCTGAGCGCCGACCTGCTTGGCCTGATTGAAGTCTGACCGCAGGCTCGGCAGGTCGCGGTTCACCAGCTCCCGTACCTGGGTCGAGTGGGCCGAACGGCCTTCCTTCTCGAAGTAATCGATGTAGTCCTTGTGATTCCGCACCACCATCGTCATGTAGGCCCGGTCGAAGGCTCGTCCGGACAGCTTCTGCAGTTGGTCCACCTTCACCTTGTGGTTCTTACCCATTCCCGGCTTGAACGGCTGGCCAGTACTCGAAGCCATGGCTGACCACTCATCCTGCATCCGGTTGTGGTCGGCCGCGATCCGCGCGGCGAGCTGCTTGACCGCGGAGCTCTGGCCCTTGCTTTGGGCGAGCTGGGCGAGGCGCACTTCCAGCATGTTGTCGGCGGCGACCTCGCGAATGAATTGGTTGTCGGCTCGCACCCCGGCCTGCCCGCCCTGCGCCGGCGGAGGCGTGGTGGCTACCACGGCGTTCACTTGACTACCCACCTGCTGGGCAAGAGTCAGGTGCTGCTGCAGGACCGGCAGGCTCCTAGCGGCGAAATCTCGCACCTGGGGTGAATCCGCGTTTCGACTCTGATTGTCAAACTGGGCCACGTCAGTCTGATGGCCCTGGATCATCAAGCTCATATAGGCCTGGTCGAACTGGGGCCCGGAGAGGCTCTGCAGGCTATTTATCTTGGCGTTCTGATCCGAGGTGAGAGTCGGGTTCACTGCGATGCCGTTCGCCGACACCAGCGAGCTCAGGTCCTGTTCAAGCCTGGTGTGATCATTCACCATCCGCTGCCCGAACTGCTTGACCGCGGCGTTACTCGCCTTGCTCTGGGCCAGCTGGCCGAGGCGGATTTCCATGAGATTGACGCCGGCAGCCTCACGTAAGAACGGCAGATCGTTACTCATTTCCCGGTCCCCGCTCTGGGTGGGTGTAGCGGCGGGGTTGGGCGTGGGCGTCGGGGCCGGATTCGTTGTCGGTGTTCCAGGATTCGTTCCCGGCGCCACCACCTGGGCGTGCAGCGCGATCATCGGCGCCATGAGAGCCACAGCCAGTCCACCTCCGGCGGTGACGATGTGTCTGAGTACGGACATACGACCTTCCTTTCCTATGGTCGAGACTCGGCCGCTTCGGCCGTGCTGTCGACGAGATCTGAGATCAGGCATCACGGCAGCATAGCGGCATTGCCAGCTGGATGATGTGACCGCGAGCACAGGTTTATCCGTGCCCGCTGGAAGGGTGGTTACAAGGCAATCCTCGGGCCACTCCGCGTCTGAGCGCCTATGCCGTTTTAGGAGTCGACTTTAGAGCCTGGTGGAACGGCAGGACACTTCCGAAGGGAGTAGACCAGGTGTCCTACGGGAGGGACTCGGCCTGCTTCTCGAGCTGGGACGGAAGCGCGATCACCGCGAGGCCAGTCCACTCCCGCCTTCCCGCACGCGGCGGCGCGGGCGGGACACTTGCTGTCATCCCTTGACGCCGCCGTACACCATGCGCTTCATGTCGAACGTGCCTTCTTGCCCGCGGCTATCGGCCGACCAGGGCGAGGATGTTGCCGTCCGGGTCCTTGAACCATGCGGCCTTGGTCTTTCCAGTACCGTGCACGTCTCCCTGGCGAGTGGCACCGGGGAAGTCGTAGTGCTCGAAACGAACTCCCTTGGCCTTTAGGTCTCGGATCACACCTTCCAGGTTCTCAACTGCCCAGGTAGCGGCCGTGGCCTTGTTGGTACCGGCGTACTGGGACTCATACACGAGCACACTGGCCTTCCCGCTCTTGTACGTCACCACCCCGGGTTCCTCCGCGGGTATCGGCTTCAGGCCGAGCGTGCCTTCATAGAACTTCCTGGCTGGCTCGATTTTCTTGACCGCAATCGTGGCGATCGCATCTGTACTTGCTAACACGCACCCTCCTCTTCTGTGGGTATTCTCAGACATCGGATCGTTAGGCGCCACTTCGGCCAGCCGGCTCCGCCTCGGCGGCGGCCGGGTCGTGCTGCCAGATGGCAAACATGTTCCCCTCAGTGTCCGTCAGCTGGGCGAACCACCCCATCCCCGGGACCGGCCTCTTCGGCATCACGACCTTGGCGCCGAGTCGCTCCGCTTTCCGGGTAAAGTCGTCGACCGTTTCCACGGCGATATAGTTGATCGGGGCCTGCCCCGGCATCATCCGGCGCATGATCCCGCCGTTCACGCCTGGCCGAGCAGGCATCCCTTGGGCGTTGGTGGGGACGGTCTCCACCAGCGAGTACTCCATGGGCCCGCCCATAGGTTTGACCTCCCAGCCGAAGAGCTCGCGGTAGAACTTTATTGCCCGCTCGGGTTGGTCGGCGGGAATCTCGAAATGCACGACGGTGTGATCCATGATGGGTGCTCCTTCCAGAGAAGTTGACTGTGGCCCGCTGTCCCGCTTGCTATACCGACCGGTTGGTATGTATAATATGAAACCGACGCCGTCAAGACCGGTGTACAGGCTGAAACGGAAATCGTTACAGGCGGAACCGTAGGCAGCCCCCTTCCCTGGAATAGCATGGCAAAGGCTATGGTGAAGCGTCGTGGACGGGATCCCGACGTCACCCGGGACAAACTGCTCCAGGCCGCGTTCGGGGAGATCTATCGGCGGGGGTTCCAGGCCGCCAGCCTGGATACCATCCTGGCCAAGGCAGGAGTCACCAAGGGCGCGCTCTACCATCACTTCCCCGACAAGGCCTCGCTGGGCTATGCCGTGGTGGACGAGGTGGTGAAGGGTTTCCTGTTGGAGCGATGGGGGGTCCTGGAGCCGTCCAGCGGCGATCCGGTCACCACGCTGCAACGGATCCTGCGCCGGAGGGCGGCCAACCTCACCGCCCATGAAGTCGAGCTCGGGTGTCCGCTCAACAACCTGGCCCAGGAGATGTCTCCCCTGGACCAGCGATTCCGGCAGGGAGTCAACGCCACGTTCGACATCTGGACTGGAGCGGTGGCCAAGGATCTCGCGCGGGGCCAGGCAGAGGGTACCGTGCGGAAGGATGTGGATCCGCGGAAGATCGCTGCATTCGTCGTCGCCTCCATCGAGGGCTCGTTCGGTCTCGCCAAGGGCGCCCAAAGTGCCGCGATGCTACGCTCCAATCTCGAGGTGCTGCGCTCGTTCCTCGAGAGCCTTCGCCCGGC
>DASYVW010000496.1:0-2175 GCA_035936675.1 Gemmatimonadales bacterium | reverse complement strand
GAGATCAGTGGCAAAGAGGCGGGGGGAAAGCCGGTTCAGATCACCATCGACTGCCCTGCGTTCGCGGGGATCGAGGCGGAAGCTGGATGACCTGATTCCGCCCTAGCGCCCACCGGCTGCGGCGCGATCCGAAGGGGAGGTCGCCGGGGCCGCCTTGAGGTTCTGATCAAGATAGCGCGTGATCAGCTCGAAGAGATGCGCCTGAGTGTTCCGCCCCTGGCAGATGCAGTGCGTCCGGTTCGGGTATTCCATCATGGTGAACGGCTTGTTCGCTGCGACCAGCGCGTTGATCAGCATCTCGCTGTTCTGAAAATGCACGTTGTCGTCTCCGCCGCCGTGGATCAGGAGCAGATTCCCCCGGAACCCTTTCACGTAGGTCAGCGGCGACCCGCGATCGTATCCCGCCTTGTTCTCGCTGGGCAGCCCATTGAAGCGCTCGGTGTACACGTTGTCATAGAGCGCCCAGTGGGTCACCGGCGACACTGCCACCCCCGTTCTGAAGATGTCGGCATGCTGAAACAGGCTGTTGAGGCTCATGAAGCCGCCATAGCTCCAGCCCCAGATGCCGATCCGGTCACGGTCCACGTACGCTCGCTCGCTCAACGTGCGTGCGGCGGTCGCCTGATCGCGGGTCTCGACCACGCCGAGCTGCCCGTAGATAGACTTGCGCCAGCGGCGGCCGAGAGGGGCCGGCGTTCCGTGATTGTCGACGCTGGCCACGAGGAACCCGCGCTGGGTGAGCATCAGGTGCCAGAGGTAGTACCCGCCCCAGGCGTCATTCACCGTTGAATTCCCTGGCCCGCCATAGACGTGAAAGAGCAGTGGGTATTTCCGGGTCGAGTCGAAGTCGGCCGGCTTCATCAGGTAGGCCGGCATTTTCGAGCCATCCTCCGCCGCTATCGTGAAGAATTCGACCGTCCCCTTGCGCAGCGAGGCGACGCGGCTTCGGAGCACGGCGTTATCGACCAGGGTGCGAATGGTCTCGTGACCGGGCAGGCGCACGACGCGGATGATCGGGGGCTTACCGAAGCTGGAGTAGGTCTCGAAGGCGTAGCGAAAGTTTGGTGCCCGGTCGTAGACGTGGGTGCCGGATTCGGCTTGGGGCGAGAGCCGCTGGGGAGCCCCTTTGCCGTCGAGGCGGACGCGAAAGAGATACCGCTGGGAAGGCTGGTCCGGCGAGGCAACGTAGTAGAGCCACCCGGAGCTCTCGTCGGCGCCGAGGATCTTGGAGACGTCGTAGGCTCCCCGGGTGATCAGCCGGATCGACTTCCCATCGCGGGACACCACGTACACGTGGTTCCACCCGTCCCGCTCACTCACCCAGAGGAAGCTCTTGCCACCCTTGAGCCAGGCGAGATCATCGACGACATCGACCCACGCGCTGTCGCGCTCGGTCAGAATGGTACGCACCACCCCGCTCCGCGCATCGCCCAGCATCACCTCGTTGGTATTCTGAAGCCGGTTGAGCCGTTGGAGGATCACCTCGTTTGAACTCGCCGCCCAGTCCATTCGGGCGATGTAGTGGTTGCGCGGGTCCCCTTCGATATCCAGCCAGCGCGTAGGCCCTCCTGCCGCGCTCACGACCCCAACCCGGGCCGCCGAATTGGCTTCGCCGGCTTTGGGATACTGTACCGGGGTGACCCGGGAATACAGCGAGTCCGTGTTGTTGATGAGGTTGAAGTCCCTCACCCGATCGGCGGTGAGCTGCCAGTAAGCGATGCTGCGTCCGTCCGGGCTCCAGCGCCACCCGTCGGCGTAGTAATTCATCAGCTCTTCTTCGTAGACCCAGTCGAAGGTGCCATTGATGACGGTTCTCGAGCCGTCTGTGGTGAGCGGCGTGATGGCGCCGGTCGCGAGGTCCTCGACATAGAGATTGTTTTCGCGGACATAGGCGACACGATTCCCATCCGGGGCGAACTTGGCGAACATCAGTGTGGACGGCTTCGCGTCGGGGCCGCCCAGCTTCCGGAGCTTCCCGGTGGCGCGCTCGAGCACCCAATAGTCTCCCCGCGTGTTGAGCCGCCACACCGGCTTGGTGTTGGTAAAGATCAGCAGCATCCGGTTGTCGGGAGACCAGGAATAGTCCTCAACGGGCAGGGGAACGCTGTCGCCCTGGGGAATGAACTGCCTGCCCGCCAGAAGCACCTGGCGGCCGCCGCGCTCGGTGTCATAGCG
>DASYVW010000495.1:0-1944 GCA_035936675.1 Gemmatimonadales bacterium | reverse complement strand
CGGGGATGCACGGAGAGGTCCACGTCAATCGCGCCATCCAGCAGGCCGATCTCATCATCGGTCTCGGCCTCCGATTCGACGACCGGGTGACGGGCAACCTCGCGGGCTTCGCGCGGGGGGCCAAGGTCATCCACGTGGACCTCGATCCGTCCGAAATCGGCAAGAACGTCCCCGTAGAGATCGGGCTCGTGGGCGACGTGCGCGCGGTGCTGTGCTCGTTGCTGGATATGGTGGCGCCGCGACATTGCGACGCGTGGCGGGAGGAGATCGAGAGCTTCGTCCGGCCCCGGCAGGAGGCCTTTCGGGGAGGGCTGACTCCCGAGGCCATCCTCGATGCCATCGATGGTGCCACCTCGGGCCGCTGCTCCATTGTCTCGGATGTGGGCCAGCATCAGATGTGGGTCGCCAAGCTCTTTCGCTACCAGCGTCCCAACAGCCACATCACCTCCGGTGGCCTCGGCACGATGGGGTTCGCCGTCCCGGCCGCGATGGGCGTGGCGCTGGCACGGCCGGATGAACCGGTATGGGCCATCTCGGGCGACGGCGGTTTTCAGATGAACATGCAGGAGATGGCGACGATGGTGCAGGAAGGAATCCCGGTGAAGATGGCGATCTTCAACAACGGATACCTTGGCATGGTGCGGCAGTGGCAGCAGTTCTTCCATGGGAAGCGCTACTCGGCGACACCGATCTGGAGTCCCGACTACGTGCGGCTGGCTGAGGCCTATGGCATTGCAGGCTGGCGGGTGGAGTCGGCGGATCAGGCCGCGTCCGTGGTCCGCCAGGCGACGGCCGAGCCAGGTCCGGCCCTGGTGGAGTTCGTCATCGAGCAGGAGGCGAACGTGTACCCCATGATTCCGCCGGGTGGCTCTCTCTCGGAGCCGATCGAAGGCGAACCTGCGCCGCCACTGGTGCCCGCATGACGGCTACGCGCGCCGTGTCGGTGCTGCTGGAGGACCGTTGGATCACGCTGAACCGCGCCGTCGGGCTCATCCGGCGGCGCAACCTCCCGGTGCACAGTCTGGCTGTCGGGCCGACTGCCACGCCGGGACTCTCGAGGCTCACGATCATGATTCACTCGGACACGGCGACGGCCGACCGGGCCGTGCAGCATCTGCAGAAGGTGGTGGGCGTCCATGCGGCGGTGGCATTTCCGGCCGGGGAAGGCGTGGTCCGTGAGCTCGCCCTGGTCAAGGTTCGCGCGCCCCACGAGCGCTACGGTGAGCTGCTCGACGTGGTCCAGCTGTACAATGCGTCGGTGGTGGACGACTCCGCCGATGCAATGATCGTGGAGCTCAGTGGCTCCGAGGCCTTCGTACTCTCGTGCATCCGCGCCCTCGAGCGCTTCGGCGTGGTCGAGGTGGCCCGGAGCGGCCCGATCGCGCTGGGCTCAGGCAATGACATTCAATCCGGGACGTTACCATGACCACGCCAGTGCGGGTGTACTACGATGCCGATGCTCACCGCAGCCGCCTGGACGGCCGCACCTTTGCCATC
This sequence comes from Gemmatimonadales bacterium, assembly GCA_035936675.1. Taxonomy (GTDB): domain Bacteria; phylum Gemmatimonadota; class Gemmatimonadetes; order Gemmatimonadales; family GWC2-71-9; genus CAVVWJ01. Next base: position 447 of record DASYVW010000495.1, on the reverse strand, counting down.
ATTGGGTACGGTAGCCAGGGACACGCCCACGCCTTGAATCTCCGCGAAAGCGGAGCAGACATCGTCGTGGGTCTGAGACGCGGCGGAGGATCATGGGAGCGTGCCAGCGCCGCGGGCCTCGACGTCCGGACTGTGGCCGAGGCGGCGGATGCCGCCGACGTCATCATGATGCTGGTGCCGGACCAGGACGCCCGCGCCATTTATGAAGGCGGCGTCGTGCAGGGCCTTCGCCCGGGCAAGACGTTGATGTTCGCTCACGGGTTCAATGTCCACTACGGCGAGATCCTGCCTCCCGATGGCGTGGATGTCTCGATGGTCGCGCCCAAGTCCCCCGGGCATCTGGTACGGAGCGAGTTCGAAGCCGGCCGGGGCGTGCCTGGTCTGGTCGCCGTGCATCAGGACGCAAGCGGTGAGGCGTTAGCCAACGCGCTGGCGTACGCCTCCGGG
>DASYVW010000494.1:0-3088 GCA_035936675.1 Gemmatimonadales bacterium | reverse complement strand
GCGTGCTCCGGGGCGAGGTGCAGGATGAGAACGCCGCGCTGATGGACGGCGTGTCGGGGCATGCCGGGCTATTCGGGTCGGCGGAGGACCTGCTGACGTTCGCTGAGTGGTTGCTGGAGCAGGCGGACGGGCGGTCAGGCGGTCAGGCGGTCAGAGAGCTTCACGGCGGTCAACCGACCGGCCGACCGGCCGACCGCCCGACCGTCCGACCGTCCGTCCTTCAGGAGTTCACCCGCCGGCAGAAGCTGGTTCCCGGCTCGAGCCGTGCACTCGGCTGGGACACGCCGTCGCCGGGAGGCAGCGCCGGCAGCCGGCTCTCGCCCCGGAGCTTCGGGCACACCGGGTTTACTGGCACATCGCTCTGGATCGACCCCGAGCACCACCTCGCAATCATCCTGTTGAGCAACCGGGTGAACCCGACCCGGGACAATCCGCGCTGGGCTCCGCTGCGCGGGAAAATCGCGGATCTCGTGATGACCACCCTCTTCGAGGACGCTCAATGACGCTCGAACTCAGCGACTGGCTCATCGTCGCGCTCTACTTCATCGCCTCGGCCGGCATCGCGCTGATCTATACCCGCAGGGCCAGCCAGTCGCTGGATGAGTACTTCGTCTCCGGCCGGGCGCTCCCGTGGTGGCTCGCCGGCACATCGATGGTGGCCACGACATTCGCCGCAGACACGCCGCTGGTCGTCGCGGGTCTCGTTGCCCGCTATGGGGTCGCGGGCAACTGGCTGTGGTGGAACGGAGCTCTATCCGGAATCCTGACGGTCTTCTTCTTTGCGCGTCTCTGGCGTCGAGCCGGGGTCCTCACCGATCTCGAGTTCGCCGAGCTGCGATATGGGGGCAAGCCGGCTGCGGTACTTCGGGGATTCCGCGCTCTCTATCTCGCGCTGCCGGTCAATCTGATCATCATGGGGTGGGTCACCCGCGCGATGGTGACCATCCTGCACATCACTCTGGCGATCGACCCGTGGACGGCGGCCATCCTGTTGTTCGCGGTGACCGGCACCTATTCCATCTTCTCAGGGCTCTGGGGCGTGGTCGTGACCGACACCTTCCAGTTCATCGTCAAGATGGGCGGCGTGATTGTCCTGGCGATCTTTGCGGTGAATTCCGTGGGAGGTCTGGACTCGATGGTGCGGCAGGTCACTGCCCACTTCGGCTCCTACGAAGCGGCGTTCGGGGTACTCCCGCCGGTGGACAAGGCCTGGCTGCCGCTCTCGACACTCATCGTATTTCTCAGCGTGCAGTGGTGGGCAGCGTGGTATCCCGGTGCGGAGCCCGGGGGCGGCGGCTACGTGGCACAGCGCATCCTCGCCGCCAAAGACGAACGCCACGGATTACTTGCCACGCTGTGGTTCCAGATCGCCCACTACGCCTTGCGCCCCTGGCCCTGGATTCTGGTGGGCTTCGTGGCGGTGCTGCGATACCCCCACCTGGCCAATCCCGAGGAGGGCTACGTCCGGGTCATGGTGGACGTACTTCCTTCGCCGGTCAAGGGACTCCTCCTCGCCACCTTTGCCGCCGCATACATGAGCACCATCGGGACCCACCTGAACTGGGGCGCTTCGTATCTGGTCAATGATGTCTACCTTCGCTTCATCAGGCCCCAGGCCGGTCGACGGGCCCAGGTCATAGCATCCCGGTTCGCCACGGTGACGCTCATGCTCCTTTCACTCGTCGTCATGGCGAATCTGAAGAGCGTGGAACAGGGCTGGAAGCTGTTGATCGCCCTTGGCGCCGGCACTGGTCTGGTCTTCATCCTGCGCTGGTACTGGTGGCGGGTAAACGCGTGGTCCGAGATCAGTGCGATGGCCGCGTCGTTTCTGACGTCGATCGTGCTGCATTTCGCCGGCGTCAATTCAGGCGACACGTCGAGCCGCGATTATGCGCTGGCGATGAGCATCACCGTGGGGATTACGACAGTCGTCTGGATCAGCGTCACCTTCCTGACCGCACCGGAGCCGGATGCCGTGCTGGACCGTTTCTATCGGAAGGTACGGCCGGGCGGACCAGGCTGGCGCTCGGTGTCCACCCGGCTCGGCTTCGGAGACGACCGCATTCCGGGTGGGGCGCTTTCGTTCGTCAACTGGATCGCCGGGGTCGTCGCCGTCTTTGCCGCCCTGTTCGGGGTGGGGGAGTTTCTCACCGGCAGCACTCGGGACGGGGTGCTTTACAGCATCGCCGCAATAGGGGCTTTCGCGTTGATAATGCGCAATTTGCAGGCCGACGCACAGCTCGCCGCGAGCGTTGACAGGAGCCAAGGCGGGGACTTAGGTTTCACCCAATCGAAGTGAAGTTTTCCCTGCCTTATTTGCCTCCAAATGAGGCTGATGGAAGGAGTTAGCATGAGCGGCATCGAGCAGCAGACCCCGGCAAGCGGGTTTTCTCTCGTCCTGAGCGGCCGGGCAGCTGAAGAGGTCCAGAAGTTCATTGCCCAGGAGCAGGTGCCGGCCGAGACCGCGGGTCTTCGCGTCAGCGTCCTGCCGGGCGGCTGCTCTGGATTCAAATACAGCCTGAACGTTGAAGAGCGCCCGCTGGAAGACGACATGGTGGCCGAGGTAAACGGTGTGCGGGTCTTCGTCGATGGGTTCAGCGCCCAGTATCTCACCGGGATCACCATCGATTACGTGAGCTCGATGCAGGGCTCCGGCTTCACCTTCAGCAACCCCAACGCCAGCGGTGGGTGCGGTTGCGGCAGTAGCTTCACCGCCTGATCCCCACCTGATAAGTTCCGGGCCCACCGCCAGCCAGCGCGTGGGCCCTTTTTGTTGCTCCCGATTCTGGAGTACTGCGCCTGCACCGACTCGACCTCATCGTCGTCGTCCTGTACTTCATCTTTACCCTGGGGGTCGGGCTCTGGGTCGCTCGCCACCAGCGAAGCGCGTCCGACTATTTTCTCGGCGCCCGGAATCTGCCGGCATGGGCCATCCTGCTCTCCATCGTCGCCACCGAGACCTCGGCACTCACGGTAATATCGGTCCCGGGCATTGGGGCACGCGGTGATCTCACCTTCCTTCAGCTCACCTTCGGGTATCTGGTTGGCCGCATCGGCGTGGCCGTGTGGCTGCTTCCGGGATATTTCC
>DASYVW010000493.1:0-1798 GCA_035936675.1 Gemmatimonadales bacterium | reverse complement strand
CAGCAAGACCCAGCCCACCAGGAAGGCAATCCCACCGAGAGGAGTGATCGCGCCAAGCCAACGCGCACCCGTCAGCGCCAATGCGTAGAGGCTGCCGGAGAAGAGCACCGTTCCCGCGAGGAATAGCCAGCCGGCCCACTGTGACAGCGCTCCGGGCCACCGTGCCACGGCCCAAGCCACGGCCAGGAGACCCAGCGCGTGATACATCTGGTACCGGGCGGCGGTCTCGAACACCGCCAAGTACTCCGGGCTCAGTCGGGCGCGCAACGCGTGCGCACCGAATGCACCGGCAGCCACCGATATCAGGCCGGACAGCGCGCCGATCGAGAAGAACAACCGGTCCATCGGTTCAGTGCGGAGTGAGATGCTGGGCTTCGAGCTCCTCGGGCGAGGCGCGCCGGTCGGCCCACGCGGCCAGCGCCGCGACCAGCAGGACCAAGACGATAACACTGACCCCGACGGTCGTCATGTTGGGTGGAGGCGGCCCGTAGACGCTCGCGAAATAGGCGCCGAGAAGCACGACGACGAGCACGGCGAGGCGGCCCGCCCGAATTGGATGCCGCTTCGACCTGAGCCCTACGTACAGGGCCAGACCGAGGACCAGGACGAGGAGCTCCGTCACCATCGTGGCAACCGGATGATTCCAGAGTCCCAAGCCGAGCTTGGGAGAGTCGTTTCCCATGATCGGGAGATCGGGCAGGTGTACCAGCACATCGAGCGGATAGTGCGAGAAGACCGCGACGCCAACTGTGGCAGCCGCCTGCCAATGGCGAGTCGTGTCCCGGGTGGGCCAGGAGTAGTAGCACGCTGCCGCCACGATGCCCCATGTGAGCGCTCCGACCAAGCTGTGGGAGATGGGGTAATCCCAGAATTCCAGCCGGGTAAATGGGGAGTTCTCGGGGACGATCCTGGCGTGCTCCCAGCCGAGGAGCACGAAGATTCCCCACAAAAGATCGAGCAGCTGAACGGCCACGAACAGCGTGCCGAGCGACAGCTTCGGCTCGGCGCGCTTGAGGGCCAAGGCAACGCCGTAATGGCCTAGGAACATGGCGGGGAAGCGGGAAAGCGGGGAAGCGGGGAAGCGCTGGCTTGACAGCCGGTGTTCATGGTGACCTCGGAAAAGGTCATTCGACTCTCGTCTGCTTCGGAAGTCCTGTCGTCCTCAAAATAAGATGGATCCAGTCAGGAACCTTACCCGCTTCCCCGCTTCCCCGCTTCCCCTCCGCCCAGCCATGCTCCTCCATCCACGACCATGATGGCCCCGGTGATCCACTCTCCCGCGGGGCTCGCCAGATACGTCACCATCTGGCCGATGTCGTCGGGAGTTCCCCAACGGCCCAGCGGGATGGCGTCGGCCGCGTATTTCTCCATGCCGAACAGATCGGGCGCATCGCTGCCGGGCGGCGTAAAGGCTTTCTTGACTCCTTCGGTCGGGATCGGTCCGGGAGCCACGGCGTTGACGGTGATGCGGTCCCTGGCCCACTCCAGTGCGAGGGTGCGGGTGAGGGCATCCACGCCCGCCTTGGCGGCCGTGGCGTGGGCCATAAGCGGCCAGCCGCGATAGTGCAGCGTCATCGAGATCGAGACGATGCGTCCGGCGCCCTGCGCCTTCATGAGTGGATACACTGCCTGGCAGCAGAAGAAGGTACCGTAGAGGTCGGTCTCGACCACGGCACGCCAGCCATTCGGAGAGAGCGTTGCGCTCGGGGCGTAGAAGTTACCGGCGGCGTTGTTGACCAGGATGTCGATCCTGCCGCGCTCGTTGCCCACGCGTTCCACCATGCGCGCGACCGACTCC
>DASYVW010000492.1:0-12616 GCA_035936675.1 Gemmatimonadales bacterium | reverse complement strand
CACGCAGGGTGCCGATGACCCCGTCGCTCATCCCCGCTTCCCCTTTCGCTCGTGTCGGAGGAGCAGCGCCGCATCGACCTCCAGTGCCGCCTTTCTTGCCTCCAGCCCTGCCTCGGTCTACCGCCTCTGGGTTCTTCTCCCGCTTCCCTGGTGGCGCGGGGCGCGGCCCCTCCCCAATCATGGCCTGGACGAGCGCGTAGGCCGTTTCGTTTTCATCCTTGCGGAGACTTGGGCGTTTCTTAGGCATGGGGGAAAGCTACGGGTGGGAAGGGTGGGGTCAACCGGCTTAGGCTACCCATTCCGGTTGTTACGATCAAATAGACCCAGTGCCGCCAAGCATCGGTTTCTTGACGGGGTGCGTACTAAAGCGTATGGTTGGCCAGCCGTCATCTTTTCTCAAAGAGCACACCCGGCGAAAGCCGGGGTCGCAAAGCCACGGGTCCTCGCTCCTCCGCGACGCCTCTCTCCCGACGCCCCGAAGGACCCACGATCGCCGAGCCACCGACTAGGTGACTCGGCGTTTGCTTTGCAACCCATCGGGGCTGAACCCAAGAAGGAGGGTTTTCATGGATAACTTCAACGGAACGCTGATGAGCGTGGCTGACTTCAAGGGCCTACTGACGAAGGAGCCTGAGAAGCTCTACGCCGTCTCAGGTGACGAGAACCTGCTCTCACAGCTGCCGGAGGGCAACTGGATCGGAGGCACGATCCCCTACATGATGACTGAGGAGAAGGGCGGCCTCACGACACGCGACAGCCTGCTAGTGCAGCAGTTGCCGCACGACGAGCAGGCGCCGTCAAGGGTCTCGGTCTACGATGAGAAGACGATCGCGCGTATCCCCGAGGACGAGCCGGCCAACGGCTATACCTTCCTCGTGATCCCGGCCTTCTCCGATGTGCATTTGGCCTACGGGAAAGATGCTCCAACGTTCAAGAACATCTTTAGTCATCCGATTGTGGGCTGGGTCACCGGCATCCACTTGGATGATCTGGGCAAGAAGAAGCCGAAGGTCTTCAATGGGAGAACCGGGGTGGCCTATTCCGACAAGGCGATTGGCCTCCATGTGCCGCTTCCTGAGGGAAAGGCTGCGGTGGTGGACATTGTGAACATCTTCGAGCGCTCGGAAGGGCCAGATATCCGCTTCGAGGCGGACGGCTTCACTGTGACCGACAGCTTGATCGACGGGGAGAGGACGAACTTCGCCCGCTGGCTGATGGAGCAGAAGGTGGACACCAAACTGCCACTGATGGCTGACTACGACGGCGCGCTGATCAACGTCAGCATCCAGAGCGTGGATCTTGAGGCGGGCAAGGTCTCCCTCTACGCTCCGGTGTTCAAGGACAGGACCTACCGGGTGGCCAAGCCAGTGTTGGATTATGTGCAGGCCTTCAAGGCGGTTACCAACCGCGTGAGCCATGACGTCCCCTTCGCCTGCAACTGCGTCCTCAACTATCTCTACGGCAGACTTGAGGGCGCGCAGGCAGGTCTGCCGGGGCCGTTCACGTTCGGCGAGATCGCATACCGACTCCTCAATCAGACGATGGTTTACTGCCAAGTCGTCGATGTCGCCCAGGAACCGGCGCAGAGGCTGTCCGGCGGCTTGGCCCAACAGATGGCTCATGCCGGCTGAGCGAGGCTCGGTGGTGGCTCTCCTGGCGTGCGCTTCGGAGCAGGCGGGACTGAACCACGGTCCGATACCTACTGGCGGGAGCGTGCCAGGAGGGCGCGTAAAGGCTTTTTCCATCTCGCAAAGGAGAGTGTCTATGACTACTCACACCAAGGCTCAACGCCAAGCTCGCGCAGACCCGGTTGTAGTCGATCCCAAGCACTACAAAGTGGAGATCGACAACGATCAAGTCCGTGCACTACGGATCACCTACGACCCCCACGACAAGTCTGTGATGCATGGGCACCCAGCCGCCGTGTTGATTTGCTTGACCGACTTCCATGTCAAATTCACTTCGCCAGGTGGAAAAACCGAGGAGCGCCGCGGCAGGGCCGGGGAAACGATCTGGACTCCTGCTGAAGAGCACTTGCCTGAAAATTTGGGCGCTAAGCGCTTGGAGCTCATTTTGGTAGAACTCAAAAGGTAGCAGCAACAAATTCTGAGCGGCTGGGGCGTGACCGGAAGGCAGGGCGGAACGTAAGTTGGTACCGGCGCGAGCATGAGAGCCCGCAGCTTATACGCAGATCGTTAGGTGGGCGATTCAGTTCTCCCGGAATCATCGGCCGTCGTAGCACCCTGTTTTCCAAAAGTGGACTGAGACTGGAAAGTTGGTGGCGGGGATGAGGCCGAGGTAATGCGCAAGATCAGGGACCACGCTCGCGCAGTACACAAGGGATCCCATTCCGCCGGATCTTGAACGAAAGGTTCGCGCTGCCATTCGAGACGAGCGGTAGCATCGGGATGCGTTACCGCCACCTACCAGGCCGCACCGGCTACCAGTGGACGTTACCTGATGCCCAAACCTGAACAGGCAATCGCCCAGCTCGAAAGTACCGTAGCCGCCCTAGAAGCTGCCGGTGGCAACGAGGCGCTAGTCGCAACGGTCCGAGCACAGCTGGAACAGGCAAGGCGTGCCCTTGCCGAAGGTCGGCCTATCGACCTCGCTCAGGTACAGGAACCCGGCCCGCAGTCATCAGGCGAGGGTGCGGCCTAACCCGCACGCAGCCGACGGGCCGGACGGGTCCCGAGCTCCGCTCAGGCGCTCCGCGCTGATGGCGAGCAGCGGACCGCAGAATCCGTCGAGCGTGAGCCGTACCGCTTCGCAGCTGAAGCGCAGTGTCGTTAGCCGGCCACCGGAGCTTGATCTAAGCGCTGCACTGCCTTACAAGTCAGAAGGGCGCCTATGAGAGCCTATTTGATCGTCTCCAGAACTCTGTTCGCGCTCATCGCTCTGTTCCATCTCGCAAGGATGCTGACCCATTGGTCGGCGGTGATCGGCGGGTGGGCCGCTCCTCTCTGGGTCTCTGGCCTCGGGTTCGTGGTGGCCGGCGCACTCAGTGCCTGGGGCGCTCAACTCTCCAGGCGCCTGCCTCGTGAGGCATAGGCCGGCCTCCTAGAGCGCGTAAACAGCCGCGGACATGAGTAACAGATCAGCCCCGGGGCCGTACGTCCTGGCAGGCGTTCAGACGACCGTCCGGGGTAAGCTGCCTAATCCGCGTCTGACCCGGACGCGACTCCCGCTGCGCCCTTGTCCCAGCGCACCGTGCCCGTCAGCAGATTACACCACGGCCCAAAATCGCCGGAAAAAAGAGATCCCGCTCAGCACCGGAACGCCAAGCGGGAGAGTCGATTCTGCTTCAGTGGGCCTGGGTAGAGTTGAACTACCGACCTCACGCTTATCAGGCGTGCGCTCTAACCACCTGAGCTACAGGCCCTTCCGGCGGGCCGGAGGATTCCCGCTCGCCGCTCATCATACAAGATAACCCGGCGCCAGGGTCGGCTCAGCGCATCTCCTCGTCCTCGTCGAAATCCTCCAGCTCCTCGATCTCGTCCTCGTCGAGATCATCCTCGTCGTCGTCATCGAGGTCGTCATCGAGGTCGTCATCGTCCTCGTCGTCGTCGTCGAAGGTAAACCCGTCATCCTCGAACTCGTCCTCGTCGTCATCGAACTTCCGACGCAGCTCGGCGGGTTCCACCGACGTCTTCCAGGCCCACATGATGTCCTCCGCCTTCAAAGAATGTTGTAGGGGGTGCACCGCCCCTTCGCGTTGCTCAGGGCAAGCTACGACGCGTCGGCCACCCGGGACGCCCGGGCAGCCTTCTTGCGATCGTTCACCGGAAGCACCCGCTTACGAAGGCGGATGGTCTTCGGCGTCACCTCGATGAGCTCGTCCTCCTCGATGTACTCGAGAGCATACTCGAGGGTGATCTGGCGGGGTGGCTCCAGGATGACGTTGTCGTCCGTCGCCGTCGTCCGCATGTTGCTGAGCTTCTTTTCCTTGGTCACGTTCACATCTATGTCCCCAGGCCGGGAGTTTTCCCCCGCGATCAGCCCCTCGTACACCAGATCCCCCGGCGCCACGAACATCTGGGCCCGCTCCTGCAGGTTCCCGAGCGCGAAGGCCACCACCGACCCTTCGCGATCGGCAATCAGCACACCGCGCTTCCGTCCGGCCAGCGGGCCCGCCCACGGTCCGTAGTCCAGGAAGCGATGGTGCATGATCCCCGTGCCCCGGGTGTCGGTCAGAAACTCCGACCGGTAGCCGAAGAGCCCGCGAGCCGGGATCCGAAAGCTCATGCGGACCATGCCCTGCCCCGGATTCTTCATCTCCATCATCTCGGTCCGGCGGGGCCCCAGCTTCTCCATGACGACGCCCATGTACGCCTCAGGCACATCGATCATGAGCTCCTCGTACGGCTCCAGCCGCTCCCCGTCGGGGCCAAGCTTGGTGATGACCCGGGGCCGGGAGACCTGGAACTCGAATCCCTCCCGCCGCATGGTCTCCATCAGGATCCCGAGATGCAGCTCGCCCCGCCCGGAGACGGTGTGGGTGTCGGGAGTATCGGTCTCCTCCACCCGGAGCGCCACATTCCGTTCCAGTTCCTTGAACAGGCGATCCCGAAGCTGCCGGCTGGTCACGAATTTCCCGTCCCGCCCCGCGAACGGGCCGTTGTTGACGATGAAGTCCACCGAGATCGTGGGCTCCTCCACCGCGATGCCCTCCATCCGCTCCAGCCGCTCCGTCGAGGTGAAGGTCTTGCCGATCTCGATGGTCTCGAACCCGGAGAGGGCGACGATGTCGCCGGCGTCCACTTGCTCCACCTCTATCCGGTTGAGGCCGTCGAAGGTGTAGAGCCGGGTTACCCGGTTCCGTTCGAACTGCTCCTCGTCGCTAACCAGACCCGGCTCCCCCAGCGGCAACAATGCCACCTGGTCTCCGACCCGCACCCGCCCCCGCTCGATGCGGCCGATGGCGATGCGGCCGATGAAGCTGGAAAAGTCCAGCGTGGAGACCAGCATCTGGAACGGTTCTTCGGGATCGCCCTTCGGCTCCGGGACGTAGTCGAGGATGGTCTGGAACAGTGGCGTGAGGTCCGTGCCCGGTACCTTCAGGTCGGCGGTGGCGGTGCCGAACCGGCTGGACGTATAAAGGAAGGGGGCATCCAGCTGCTCGTGGGTGGCCTCCAGGTCGATAAACAAGCCCAGCACCTCGTCATGCACCCGGAGCGGCTCGGCATCGGACCGGTCGACCTTGTTGATCGCCACGATCGGGCGAAGGCCGAGGGCCAGCGCCTTGCGAGTGACGAACCGGGTCTGCGGCATCGGACCTTCGGCCGCATCTACCAGGATCAGCACCCCGTCCACCATCCGCAGGATCCGCTCGACTTCCCCACCGAAGTCGGAGTGGCCCGGGGTATCCACGATGTTGATCTTGGTGCCATGCCACCGCACGGCGGTATTCTTGGCGAGGATCGTGATCCCTCGCTCCCGCTCGAGCGGATTGGAGTCCATCACCCGCTCTTCCACCTGCTGGTTGGCCCGGAACGCCCCCGCCTGTCGGAGCATCTGATCGACCAGTGTGGTCTTGCCGTGGTCTACGTGGGCGATGATCGCCAGGTTACGAATCAATCCGCACTTCCCTGAAATGACCGGAACAGTTGAGGCCCGGACGCCCGGGCCTCCGCGGCGCATATATAGACTAGGCCATCAGATGCCGCAAGAGAGGTCGGGAAGGAGGGGAAAGAGGGGAAAGACGGGAAAGACCGCAGTTAAACGCGAATGGGTCCTTTCTTCGATGCTACCGTTTTGTTTGCGCTATTCTCGACCTTCCTTCCCGTCTTTCCCGCCTCGCTAGTGGCTGTGGCCCAAGCTGGACGCGGTCGCAGTAGCCCGCGGCTCCTCACACTCGTGCTGGACCTCTAATTGAATAGTCACATGGGAGATGCCCAGCAACGCCAGCTCGGACCGGATCCGGTCCAGCACTTCGGGATGGGTATCCAGTCTCGGAACGATGGCGTGGCCGCTCATCGCCACCATGCCGCTGGTGACGGTCCAGACGTGCAGGTCATGGACCGCCGTGACGCCGGCGACGCCGAGCATCCGGCGCTGCACCTCCGCCATGGAGACGTGACCGGGGACCCCCTCGAGCAGAATGTCGGTGCTCTCTCTTAGTAGCCGCCAGGCTCCGAGGAGGATCAGGAGCGCGAGCGCGATCGAGATGATCGGGTCCGCCAGGGTCCAGCCGGTGAGCAGGATGACGCCGGCCGCCCCCAGCGCGCCGACTGAGCCGAGCGCATCGCCCAGCACGTGGAGGTAGGCGCCTCGCGTGTTGAGATTGCCCTGCCGGATGCCGTGCAGAATCATCAGGCTGACGAGGTTCACCACCAGTCCGCCGGCGGCGACGATGAGGAAGAGCTCGGCCCGGATCGGCTGCGGGTGCTCGATCCGCTGAACTGCCTCGAGAATGACCCAGGCCGCGATGCCGAAGAGCGCCGCGCCATTGATCAGGGCCGCGAGGATCTCCCAACGCTGGTATCCGTAGGTTTTGCTCGCGTTGGCTGGCCGGAGGGCGACCCAGGCGCTGAGCAGGGAGAGCCCGAGCGCGCCGGCGTCGGTAAGCATGTGCCCGGCATCGGCAAGCAGCGCAAGCGACCCGCTGATCCACCCCCCCACCGCTTCCACGAACATGAAGCCGACAGTTAGGGCGAGCACCGCCCCCAGGCGGGAAAGCGGGTACGCGGGGAAGCGGGGAGGCAGGGAGGTACAATCCGCCCGCAGTGTGGGCGTAGCAGAGTGGGTACTGGAAACTGGCTGGCTGCTCATACCGGAAATCTAATCGGTGGTTTCTACACTTCCCCGCTTCCCACCCGCCCTGGGGGCACCCGCCCCGCGTACCCGCATTCTCACCGCCTCGGCATGCCCATACAGCCCTTCTGCTTCCGCCAGCGCGATGATGGCCTCGGCCTCCCGCGCCAGCCGGGGGAAAGCATAGCGGATGACGCTGGTCCGCTTCACGAAGTCGTATACGCCGAGCGGCGAGGCGTACCGCGCGGTCCCCCCGGTGGGAAGCACATGGCTGGGTCCGGCGAGGTAATCGCCGACCGGCTCCGGCGTATCGTCGCCCAGGAAGATGGCCCCCGCGTTCCGGATTGCCTTTGCGATCCGTTCAGGACCCTCGGCGGCAATCTCGACATGCTCGGGAGCCCGCCGGTTTACTACCTCGATGGCATCCCGCATCGAGGCGGCCAGGACGATCAGGCCGTTTCGCTCCAGGGACGCCCGGGCGATGGCGCCGCGGGGGGTGCGATCGAGCGCCCGTTCCAGCGCGGCCCATAGCGCCTCCGCCAGATCCGGGTCCGTCGTCACGCACCAGCTGGTAGCGTCCTCATCGTGCTCGGCCTGGGCGATCATATCGGCAGCGACCCGGTCGGGCCGGGCGGTGGCATCGGCGATGACGAGGAGCTCGGTCGGTCCGGCGATCATGTCGATCCCCACCTGGCCGACGACCTGCCGCTTGGCTTCGGCAACCCAGCGATTCCCCGGCCCGACGATCTTGTCCACCCGGGGGATGGTCCGGGTGCCGTAGGCCAGGGCGGCGATGGCCTGAGCCCCTCCCACCCGGAAGACCCGGGTGACGCCGGAGAGCGCGCAGGCGGCCAGCACGGCGTCGGTGACCCCGCTGGGCGGTACCACCGCGATGATCTCCTGCACTCCGGCCACCAGCGCCGGCACCGCGTTCATCACGACTGAGGACGGATAGGAGGCCTTGCCTCCGGGCACGTAGAGCCCCACGCGGTCCAGCGGAGTCACCTTCATGCCGACAACACTGCCGTCGGCGTCGGCCAGGTGAAACCCCGTATCCTTTTGACGCTGATGGTACTCGCTGACCTGGTGGACGGCCTGAGTCAGCGCCTCCCGGAGGACGGGTGGGATCCGCCCCAACGCGTCGTGCCAATCCGACGAGTCGAGCTCCCAGGAGGATGGCACGAGGTCCACCCCATCGAACCGGAGGGTGTACTCCTGCACGGCGGCGTCACCCCGGGCCAACACATCCTGGAGAATGTCGGAGACCGCCCGGCGGGTATCCGGATCGGCACCGGATTGGCGGGGGAGCAACGGCTCGAGCGAGTCGAAGGGTGGGACCGTCAGGCGCCGGATCAGTGGGTACCCTCGCAGGGTCGCCTGACCGCGACTAGACTTGGAACGTATGGAACCGGCACAGTCGCCTCCGATAGCCTTCGGCCTGGTGGCCGTTGTCGTTCTGGTTCTCGCCAACGCCTTCTTCGTCGCGGCCGAATTCTCCCTGGTGGGCGCTCGGCGAACTCGCCTCGATGAGATGGCAGCCGCGGGAAACGCCAAAGCTAGGCTAGCCCGCCGAGCCGTACAATCACTCGGCCGCTACATCTCGGCCACCCAGCTCGGAATCACACTCACCTCTCTGGGACTCGGCTGGATTGGCGAGCCGGCGCTCGCCGGCTTCATCGCCGGAGGATTCAGCTGGCTGCCGAAGGCTCTCGCGGCCATCGCCACTCACGGCGTGGCCTCCGCCATCGCCTTCATCATCATCTCGATCCTGCACATCATCCTGGGCGAGCTGGTGCCCAAGGCCGTGGCGCTGGTGTACCCGGAAACGGTCAGCAGCTGGCTGACTCCCCCGCTCATGGGATTTGCCTGGGTCATGGCGGGACCGATCGCAGTCCTCTACGGGACCGCGAATCGCCTGCTCAGGCTCCTGGGCATCAAACCGCCAGGTGAGAGTGAGCGGCTCCATTCGCCGGAAGAGCTCCGCATGCTGGTGGAGCAGAGCACCGAAGGAGGCAGCCTGCTCCGGCAGGACGCCCGCCTGCTGGAGGGCGTATTCGAGTTCAGCGAGAAGACCGCCCAGGAGGTCATGACTCCCCGGACCCAGATGGCGGCACTCGAGGCCGACCTCAGCGTCGAGGCCGCGGCCGACCAGGTGGCGATCACCGGACGTTCGCGCTATCCGGTCTACACCGACTCACTCGACGAGATCATCGGCGTGGTGCACGCCAAGGACATCCTGGGCGCGCTCCGCTCTCGGCCGGGGCAGACGATTCGCACGATCCTGCGTCCGCCGCTCTTCGTGCCCGGCACCCGCGAGGTGGAGGATGTGCTCGCCGACATGAAGCGGCTCAAGACCCACCTGGCCATTGTGCTCGACGAATACGGCGGCACGGCGGGCCTGGTGACCATGGAGGACCTGTTGGAAGAAATCGTCGGGCCGATCTACGACGAGCACGACCCTCAGGATCGCGCCGGGCCGACGGACGGGGCGCCGCGTATCGATGGCTCGATGCCGATCTCGGAGTTCAACAGCCAGTTCGACGCCACGCTGGATGACGCCGACTACACTACCATCGGCGGCTATATCTTCGGCCAACTCGGGCGTCTGCCCCGGGTAGGCGACCGGGTCACCGTCGGGCTTTTGACGTTCGAGGTCGTCGAGATGGAGGGACGCCGGGTGAAGACGGTTCGCCTCCACTCCAGCCAGCCCGAGGAAACCGCCGCCCCCAAGCCGGCCTGACGGCTCCCGCCGGGCAGCGTTACCTTCGCCTGATGTTCCCCACATCGTTCGCCGCGATTCCTCCGGGCGCTCTCGATCTGACCGGTGAGGCCGTGCGCCGCCGCCGCTCGCTCCAACGCGCCGCCATGGACACACTCGAGCAGGCCGGCTACGAGGAGCTGCTCCCGCCGACGTTCGAGTACGAGGACACGTTCATCCGGGCGGGCGGCGCCGGTGTGGCGGAGCGGCTGGTCCGCTTCCCCGACCGGGACGGACGGATCCTGGCGCTCCGCTACGATTTCACAGCCAGTCTGGCCCGGGTTGCCGCCACCACCTTTGCGGACGCGAGCCGGCCGCTTCGGCTGTGCTACTCGGGCAAGGTGTATCGGCAGGAGCCGGAGCGCGGCGGCAGACCTCGCGAGACGCTGCAGGTTGGCGCGGAGCTGCTGGGGCAGGGCGATCTCGCGGCCGATGTCGAGATCGTCCGCATCACTTTGGGGCTGCTCGGGGCGGCGGGAGTGCGCGACTTCCAGTTGAACCTGGGCCATGTGGGCGTACTCGCGGCCGGCCTGGATGCAATCGAGGAGCCGCTCCGGGCGGATGTGCGACGCTGGATCGATCGAAAGGACCAGGGCAGCCTTCGTCGAGCGCTTGCGAGCCTGTCGGGAGACGCCTGCACGCTCATGACCCTGCCCTTCGTCATCGGACGGCGCGACGCGCTGGAGGACGCCGCCCGAAACGCGCCTCACGCGTCGAGGGCAGGGCTCGAGCATCTCCTGGCACTCGATTCGGCCCTGACTGCCACCGAGCGGACCCACCTGGTGTACGATCTCGGCGAGGTGCGCGGCCTCGACTACTACACCGGCATCCACTTCGAGCTTTATGTGTCGGGCGCGGGCCGGGCGGCGGGCGCGGGCGGCCGATACGACGACCTCATGGGCCGCTTCGGCCGCCCCATGCCTGCGGTCGGCGTCTCGCTGGACCTCGATACCATCGCGGAGGTGGCGGTATGAGCCGGCTCCGCGTCGCACTGGCCAAGGGCCGCCTGTTCGAGCCGTCCGTGGCGCGGTTCCGCCAGGCTGGCGCCGCCATCGCCGAAAATGGGGACGGCCGAAAGCTCCTCATCGGTTCCAGCGATCCATCGATCGAATTTCTGGTGGTAAAGCCGGTCGATGTGCCGGTCTACGTCGAGGCCGGCGCCGCGGATCTCGGCATCACGGGAACGGATGTGCTGCGGGAGAGCGGCGCGGACGTGCTCGAGCCGCTGGAGATGCGGTTCGGATTCTGCCGACTGGTAGTGGCCACGCCCGCGGCATCGCCGTACCCGGCCCTGCCTGGCGGGGTCACCGCACGAGTTGCCACCAAATACCCCCGGCTGGCGCAGTCATATTTCGCCGCGCTGGGACGCCCAGTGGACATCGTGCAGGTCGGCGGTTCGGTGGAGGTGGCGCCGCTGCTCAACTTGTCGCACTGGATCGTGGATCTGGTGGACACAGGTAACACGCTCCGTGCGAACGGACTGGTCGAGCGGGCGACCGTCCTCGAGTGCAGCGCCGTCCTGGTGGCCAACCGGGCGAGTCAGAAGCTGAAATTGGACGCGTATTTGGATTTGATGGAACGGCTCGAGCGCATGTCATCCTGAGCGAAGCGAAGGATCTCTCGACGGCGTTCCAATGATCCGTGCTGCGTGGAACAGTTGCCTGTTTTCCCGGGATACCCCGCATCATCAGCCGAAGCGCAGCTTTGTCATCCTGAGTGCAGCGAAGGGTCCCTCCGAGTGAGTGCACCAGCACCGAACCGGCCAGTTGGAGGGCTTTTCGAGGAAATACCAGATGAAGCGCCTGGTTTACGCCGAACCCACTTCGGACGTACGCGCGGCAATCCAACGAGAGAAGCAGATTAAGGGCTGGTTGAGAGCCAGGAAGATCCAGCTCATTGAGTCATTCAACCCTGAGTGGCGGGACTTAGGTGAGGATTTGCTTGATCGCGGAGAGATCCTTCGCTTCGCTCAGGATGACACCCGTCGCTCAGGATGACACCCGCTTCCGCTGCGCGAGCTTCACGGCCAGGTCGATCGCCTCCCGCATGCTCGACGGATCCGCCGTTCCGGTGCCCGCGATGTCCAGCGCGGTACCGTGATCCGGTGAAGTACGCGGGAACGGCAGACCCAGCGTCACGTTCACTGCTCGCCCAAACGCCGCCACCTTGATCGCAGTCATCCCCACGTCATGGTATGGCGCCAGCACCGCGTCGAACTCTCCCCGCATTGCCCGGACGAACACGGTGTCCGCCGGCAGCGCCCCCACCGCGCCAAGCTCCCGTGCCGCAGGGTTCAGGATCCGCTCCTCTTCGTCGCCGAACAGACCCGACTCGCCTGCGTGCGGATTCAAGGCGCACACCGCGATCCGGGGGATCTCGATTCCCCACCACTCGCGCAGGGCGCGCTCGACGATGCGGCCGGTGCGCACTACCCGCTCGATCGTAAGGAGGGCGGTCACATCCCGGAAGGGCACGTGGGTGGTGACGAGCACGACCCTGAGAGGATGCCCGCCAGTGTCTCCGGCCGCCGGCTCGGCGGCAAGCATCATGGCCACATCAACCTGGCCGGCCAGCTGCGCCAGCCACTCGGTGTGACCTGGGTAAGGGAATCCCGCGAGATGAAGGGCGTGCTTGTGGGCGGGAGCGGTGACGATCGCATCGACTTCGCCGCTCAGGGCCAGCCTGGCCGCGGCCTCGACGGCGTGGCCGGCTATGCGGCCTGCGCGGATGATCCGGTTTCGGTCGCCAGTGGCGTCGCCGCTGCCGAGCCCCCAGCTGCCGACCGCAATGCGGCGCTGCGCCGGTACGGCGCCGATCTGGTCCTCCGCCCCAACGACAGTGATCTCCGCATCGAGGGGCTGTGCCAAAGCGCGAGCAGTGATCTCAGGCCCGATGCCGCGTGGGTCTCCGAGCGCTATCGCGAGCCTAGGACCTGATCTCGACGTAAGTCGCCTTTCTCAGCCGGTCGAGATACCGCCTTATCGCGAGCTGCTGCCCCAGCTGGTCCCGGATGCGGTCGCGCACGTCCTCGTACCTGACCTCTCCCTCGGGACGGCGGCTGGTCACCTGGAGCACGACAAACTGATCCCCCCCCCCCCCCCCCCG
>DASYVW010000491.1:0-3794 GCA_035936675.1 Gemmatimonadales bacterium | reverse complement strand
CGCGCTACATCGAGAGCCTCAGGCTCGCGCCCTTTCAGCCTCGCGGCACCGATGTCGCCGTGGTGCTCGATCTCATGATCCACGATCTCGATCTGGTGCTTCATCTGACCGGCAGCACCGCCACCGAAGTGCGCGCCTCCGGCCTGCCCGTCATTTCATCTCATCTCGACCTCGCCAACGCCAGGGTCGAGTTCGCCAACGGTGCTGTCGCGCTCGCTACCGCGTCGCGGGTCGCCCGCGAGCGGATCCGCCGTCTCCGGCTCTTCCAACCCAACGGGTACTTCTCGCTCGACCTCGCGAGCGGAGGCGGAGAGTTCATGCGGGTGCGCAGCGGCTGGCAGCCGGGCACCGGGCGGGAACTAGCCGACGTCGTCGAACGGATCGCGCTCGAGGCCCCCGAGGCGGATGCGCTGGCCCTGGAGCTCCAGAGCTTCGTCCACGCTGTTCGGGGGCAACGTGAAGTCGTCGTCAGCGGGGAGGAAGGCCGCGCGGCCCTGGAGCTGGCGCTTCGGGTAGCTGATGCCGTTCGAACCCCGCCGCTCGCCGTCTCCGCGCTTTCATGATCGAGCGGGGTGCTCCTCGTATCTTCATCTCCGCCGGCGAGCCATCGGGCGATCTCCACGCCGCCGCGGTTGTCGGGGCTCTGCGGGATCGCTATCCGGGCGCCTCGATCGAGGCACTAGGTGGTCCACGAATGGAGCAGGCCGGGGCCGTGCTCAGGTATCGCATGGAAGGACTGGCCGCGTTCGGAGTGGTCGAGGTGGTGACCAAGATCCGGGCCCACTACCGGCTGCTCCGAGCCATGCGCGAGGATTTCCGAAGCGGGCGCTACGACCTGGTCATCCTGGTGGATTATCCCGGGTTTCACCTCCGGGTGGCGGAAGCGGCGCACGCGACCGGCACCAAGGTCCTGTACTACATCGCCCCACAGCTCTGGGCCTGGCGCCCGGGCCGGGCTCGCAGGCTGGCAGCCGCGGTAGATCGTCTGGCGGTAGTGCTCCCGTTCGAACAGACGTTCTTCGGTGAGCTCGGCCTCCGCAGCGAGTACGTCGGTCACCCGCTGGTGGACGGGAAGACGTGGCCGACCCGAGAGCAAGCCCGGGCGCAGCTCGGTGTCGCCAACGGCAGCCGCGTGCTCGGCATCTTTCCCGGGAGCCGAGCTCAGGAGATCCGGCGGCTGTGGCAGCCGTTTCGCGACGCGGCGCTCCAGTTGCTCAGTGAGGGAAGGTGTGATCGCATCCTCATGGCCGGCACCGAGACGGGCGTCTACCCCGAGCCAGGGCCGATTCAGATCGTGCGGGGCAATCCGGTGGCCCTATTTGCGGCAGCCGACGCCGCGCTGGCCAAGTCGGGAACGACTACGCTCGAGGCGGCGCTGGCCGGCACTCCCATGGTGGTGGCCTACAAGGTCCACCCGCTTAGTTGGGCCGTCTTCCAGCGGGTGCGCACCGTCAAGTGGGTGAGCCTGGTCAACCTCGTGGCCGGCCGGGAAATCGTGCCGGAGATGCTGCAGGAACATGCCGTGGCCCCGGAGCTTGTGGCCGCACTTCGGCCGCTGCTGGACCGGACCGATCCCCGAACGCAGGCGCAGCGGGAAGGCCTGGCTTTGGTTCGAGAGCGCCTGGGCCACGCAGGGGCGGCAAACCGGGTGGTCGATTTGGCTGGAGAGCTGCTGGATCCGTGAGGCTGAAGCTGTCTCCCTCCGCGGCTCGGCCGGTCATCAGCTCGGTCGTGCGCGTACTCGCCGCGTCCTGGCGCATACGCCTGGTGCACGAGGAGCGCTGGCGGGTGCTTCATGAACAGGGGCAGCCGGTGGTGTTTCTGCTCTGGCATGAGGCCCTATTGCCGCTCTTGTGGCAGCACCGGGGGCAGGGCGTCGCTATCGTGGTCAGCGAGGCGCGGGACGGGCAGTACCTCTCCGACCTCGCCGCGTCACTGGGGTATTGCACTGTCCGGGGATCGAGTACCCGGGGCGGTGCCCGCGCACTCCTCGGCGCGGTGCGGGAGTTACAGGCTGGGCGCTCAATTGCGTTTACCCCGGACGGGCCCCGAGGGCCCCGACGCGAGCTCAAGCCGGGAGTCATCGCGGCTGCCCAACGAGGTGGCGGAGTCATTGTGCCGATCCACGCGGAGGCGGACCGGGCCTGGCGATTACATTCCTGGGACCGATTCATGATTCCGCAACCCCTGGCCAGGGTGCTGATTACCTACGGCCGCCCATTCGGGGTCACCACCGGTGAGGCTGGCTTTGCCGAGGGGCTGGAGCAGGCGGTGCTGCGTCTCAAAGAGGTCTCCAGAAAGGATCCATGGGTCGACGGGGCGATAGCCATCGGGTAGTACGCTGGCTGTGGACCAGCCGCCGGCCGGATGCGCGTCTGGCCCGGTTGGCCCTCTTGCCGGCCTCGGGACTCTGGCGCGGTGCCATGGCCTTCCGAGAGGCAGCCTACCGGCACGGCTGGATCGGGGTCAGGGACCTGCCGCTTCCATCGGTGGCGGTGGGCAACCTTACGGTGGGAGGGTCGGGAAAGACCCCGATAGCCATCTGGATCGCGCATTACTATGTGTCTCACGGGCTGGTGCCGGGGATTCTGCTTCGCGGCTATGGGAACGACGAAACCCAGGTTCACCAGCATGCAGTGCCGGAAGCCGTCGTGGTGGCCGACCCCGATCGAGTTGTCGGAGCCGACCGGGCGCTTGCGCGAGGAGCTCAGGTTCTGGTTCTCGACGATGCCTACCAACGGCTCGACGTCCGGCGCGACCTCAACATCGCGGTGATCAGCGCCGAGACTACCCGGGCCGTGCGCTGGCCTCTCCCGGCCGGCCCCTGGCGCGAAGGGTGGGGCGCACTGGACCGAGCGGACGCAGTGATCGTCACGCGGAAGCGAGCGACGGCCGAGGCGGCCCTGGCGCTTGCCGCCAAGCTTCAGAACAAAGTCAGCGGACCGGTGGCCATCGCCCATTTAGGGCTCCGCTATCTCGAGGGAATGGTGAGCGGGCGACGGCACCCCGCGTCCAGTCTGGCAGGGAAGCGAGTCGTAGCCGCATCGGGGATCGCCGATCCGGACGCGTTCGTTGCCCAGACCAAGGCCACCGGCGCCGCGGTCCAGGTCGCGACCTGGAAGGACCATCACGACTACCGGGAAGAGGACGTCGCCTGGCTGGCACACGCGGCCCGCCGGGCTGATCACGTGGTGATCACCCAGAAAGACGCTGTGAAGCTGCGGGACCGGTGGCCCACGACCGTCCCGGAGCCGCTCGTCGCGATGCTGGATTTGGAGTGGGAAGATGGCGGTGAGATGATTGCTGCCGCGCTGGACGTCGTCGTCACGCCGGTGGAAAGACTGTAACTAACACACGGAGCGTACCGGAACCTTATGACCAGCGTCAGCCGTCCGAACCAGGATCTCATCCGTCCCGACAAGGACAAGTTCCTCAGCGAAGAAAATCCGTTCGAGGCAATGATGTCGCGCTTCGATTACGCGGCCCAGCGGCTGAGTCTGGATCCCGGACTCTACAAGGTTCTCAGGAGCCCGGAGAAGCAGATCATCGTCTCGGTGCCGATCCTGCGCGACAACGGAGAAACCGAGGTCTACGTGGGCTATCGGGTGCTCTACAACACCTCCCGCGGTCCGGCCAAAGGCGGTATCCGTTTCGATCTCAACGTCACCCTCGACGAGGTGAAGGCGCTGGCGGCCTGGATGACCTGGAAGTGCGCCGTCGTGAACATTCCCTTCGGTGGCTCCAAGGGGGGTGTCGTCTGCGATCCCAGCACCATGTCCAACCCCGAGCTCGAG
>DASYVW010000490.1:0-10959 GCA_035936675.1 Gemmatimonadales bacterium | reverse complement strand
GAAGGCCAACCCGTATCCGATCCGGATGGCATCACGGTCACGCGGATCACCGAAGGCAGCCAGCGCGGAGGCGATGGCATAGCATCCTGCCGTGAGCCCGCCAATAAAGAAGTACAGCACCACATACCAGCCCCACCGCGGCGGCAGCGGCGCTCCGGACTGCGGGTTGATCTGCCACTGCAGCGCGAGCAGGGCAGCCGTGAAGCCGGTCACGAGTGAGCCTGGCCCAGTATGGGCAGCGAGCGACGCCGGGCCTGCTCATCCAGATGCACGCGCACGTAGCTGGATGACGGCGCCGCGTCGAGACCACGGCTTTGCCGCTCCATCGCGTGATCTTCCGCGATTTGATGGGTTCCGCGCACCGCTTCGATGCCGATCGATGCGGGCGCCGGCGCGCTCGGCGTCGGGCCGGCACCGGCAGGCTCGTCGTCTCCTCCGAGCTCATCCATCCGTCTCTTGCGGAAGCTCACCACGCCGGTGATGGCAAGCGCGGCTGCAGTGAGCCCGCTGGCGCCGAACCCCTCGGCCACATTGGCCGATGGCAGCTCGGGCCTGGCAGGCAACCCGTACACTTCCGGCCGATCCACCAGCAGGAAGAAGCAGTTCAGCCCGCCAACGATGTCTTCCTTGCCGTAGATGTAGGCATTGACGCCCTGCGCCCTGAGCTCCGCCACCCGGTGGTCCGCGATCGCCATCAGCTCGCTGACCTCACCAAAACGGATCGAGTCGGTCGGGCACGCCTGGGCGCACGCCGGCTCCATCCCGTGCTGTAGCCGGTCGTAGCACAGCGTGCATTTATGGGCCTTGCCGTCGGATCCCAGGTCCACGACTCCGAAGGGGCACGCCGCGATACAGGCCCGGCAGCCGTTGCAGGTGTCCTGCTGGATGTAGACGGAGTCGAATTCGGTCCGGATGATGGCGCCGGTCGGGCACACTTCCAGACAGCCGGCGCGGACGCAATGCTTGCACACATCCGACATCATCAACCACCGCGAGCCCTTCAGAAAGCCGTCCTGGCTGCGGTCCTCGGGGAACTGCTCGATGAAACGCACGTGGCGCCAGTCAACGGCACTCAGATGCCCGGTGTTGTCATACGAGTCGCCGGTCATCTCGGTGTGCCCACCGTCTCGGGCGGGGAGCTGATTCCACTGGTGGCACGCGACCTGGCATGCCTTGCACCCGATGCACAGCGTCGTATCGGTGAAGAATCCCTTAGCCATGGTACACGCCCTCCGGATAGTCGAGCGGGAGATACTCCCCTGGCTTGGGGTCGCGCACTACCAGCTCGTCCAGCGACGCTGCCCCCGCTGCGAGCTCGATCCCATACTCGATGTTCGCCTCGGCGGCCTGACGCTCGCGCCGGCCGACATGGGGCACGGCGACTGCCGCCGAATCCAGCCGGGACGCGAGCTCCTTGGCCTGCCGGCCGGCCACGATGTTGCACATAAACGCCTTGGATTCGTGGATGGTGACGTTCGGGTCGGCCACGAGCGCCGACAGCGTGTTGGTCGCCGCGCCGGTGACCACGCCGCGATAGCCCCAGTGCCAGGGCATCCCAATCTGGTGCACCGTTCGTCCCATAACCTCGAATGGCCGTATCCGGCGGGTCACCAGGGCCTTGGCCTCAATGGCCCCCCGGGGGGTGACGATGGTCGCCCAGTCAGTGTTGCCAATCCCGCGCTCTTTCGCGAGCTCGGGCGAGATCTCCACGAAGAGCTCCGGCATCAGCGATGCGAGCCAGGGCAGCCAGCGACTCATGGCACCGGCCGTGTGATGCTCGGTCAGGCGGTAGGTCGTGATCACGACGGGGTATGCTGGATCACCCGGATCGATGTAGCGGTTGCCGACGATGTTGAACGTCTTGGCGAGGGGGTTCTTCGGGTGACCTCGATACAGCGCGTTCTCGACCGGCGCCTCCCAGGGCTCGTAGTGCGTCGGCATAGGCCCGTCGGTGAGGCCACTCGGCGCGAAGAGCCATGCCTTCCCATCCGGCTTCATGATGAAAGGCGTGTCGCCGTCCAGCGCGTCCATGCCCCCCTTGCTCCAGACGCCCTTGTACCCCGGCGGCTTGGTGGCCTGGAAGTCCGGCACGTCATAGCCCGTCCACTGGCGCTGGGCCTGGTCCCACCAGACGTACTTCTTCCGCTCCGACCATGGCTTGCCTGAGGGGTCGGCACTCGCGCGGTTGTAGAGGATGCGGCGATTCGACGGCCAGGCGAACGCCCAGCCGAGCGACACATAGTCGTCCGATACTCGCGCCGCCGCCTTGTTGACCCCTTCTTCGGGATAGATGCCGCTATAGATCCAGGCCCCCGCTACGGTCGAGCCGTCGTCCTTGAGATCGGCAAACCCCTTGACCGGCACGCGATCGGCCACGGTGTAGCCGTTGATTTCCTTCAGCACGCTCAATGGACGCGGCTCCCGCATGGGACCTTCCTCCTCGAAGTCCCAGGTCAGAGCCAGGAAAGGAGCATCATTCGGGTTGGTCGAGCCCGCGTAGAGCTGCTTGAGCCGCTTGCAGAGATGGTGGGTGAACCAGAGGTCACTCCGGCAGTCGCCCGGCGGGTCGAGGCCCTTGTCGTGCCACTGCACCAGCCGCTGGGTGTTGGTGAACGACCCATCCATCTCGGGCACCGTAGCGGCGGGGAGGAAGAACACCTCGGTTTGGATGGCGGTCGGATCCGCCACATCCGGCGCCTTCCAGAACTCGGCGGTCTCGGTCATGAAAATGTCGCGCACCACCATCCAGTCCAGCCGGGCAAGCCCGGCCCGCTGGAAGGTGGCATTCTGGCCGCCGACCGCTGGGTTCTGGCCCATCGCCATGAATCCTTTCACCACCCCTTGATGCATCGCCGTGAACATGGGCATGTGCGAATGGTCGCCCACGTTCTTCGGCAGGAACTGGTACCCCCACTCGTTGGTGCGGGTCGCGGCCTCCCCGTACCAGGCCCTGAGGAACGACACCATGTACTTACGGCCGTTGGCCCACCACCCCGTGGTCGGCATCTCCTCCTGAAGCCAGCCCTCCAGCGTCGCGTGTCCGGGCATCTGTGCCGCCGGCGCGGTGAGGTAGCCGGGCAGCAGGTTGTACAACGTGGCAATGTCGGTCGAGCCCTGAATGGTGGAGTGGCCCCGAAGCGCGAGGATTCCGCCCCCGGGACGTCCGATGTTGCCGAGCAGCGCCTGGACAATCCCGGCGGTGCGGATGTACTGCACGCCAGTAGTATGCTGGGTCCATCCTACGGCGTAGGAGAAGTTCGAGGTGCGTTCCCGCCCCGAGTTCTCGCACAGGGTCTCGGCCACCTGGCGGAACTGCTCCACCGTACAGCCGCATATGCTGGCCACCATCTCGGGTGTGTAACGAGCGTAGTGCCGCTTGAGGATCTGGAACACGCAGCGCGGATGCTGGAGCGTGGGATCGGTGTGCGGTGGATGCCGCCGGTAGTCGGTCCCCGGCTGGCCTTCCTTCGAATGCGGCGCACCCGAAGATTTGGCCGCGGCTCCCTTTCGCTGGGTACCACCCTCGGTGCCCGCGTAGGCCCACGACATCGTGTCGTACGACCGGCTGTCGGCATCGAAGCCCGAGAAGAGTCCGTCCAGATCCTCGGTGTCCTGGAAATTCTCCGATACGATCGTCGAGGCATTGGTGTAATGCTCGACGTACTCCCTGAACCACTTCGCTTCGCTGATGATGTAGTTGATCAGTCCGCCGAGGAAAGCAATATCGGACCCTGAGCGGATAGCCACGTGCAGGTCGGCCATGGCGCTGGTGCGGGTGAAGCGCGGGTCGATGTGGATGACTTTGCAGCCACGCTCCTTCGCCTTCATGACCCAGCGGAATCCCACCGGGTGGCACTCGGCGAAGTTCGATCCCATGATGACGATGCAATCGGCGTTCTGAAGATCCTGCTGAAACGTCGTTGCGCCGCCTCTACCGAATGAGACCCCCAGACCGGGGACCGTTGAGGAGTGTCATATTCGAGCCTGGTTTTCGAGGAAGACCCCGCCGAGGCCGCGCCAGAGTTTGGCCTGAGCGTAGTTCCACTCGTTGTCCAGGGTCGCTCCGCCGAGCGACGCGATAGCGAGCGTGTGGTTCACAGTGACCGTTCGGCCTTCGATCGTCGCTGTCGGCTGGAACGTCTGGTCCCGCGTCTGCTTGACCCGCTGCGCAATCAGGTCCATGGCATGCTCGAGCTCGATCGGCTCCCAATCGGTCGATCCGGGCTTTCGGTGCAGGCACTTGGTCTGCCGGTCGGGATTGACGGTGAGCTGGAAGCTGGCGGCGCCCTTGGGGCAGAGATTGCCCCGCGAGATGGGCGAGTCGGGGTTCCCCTCGACGTTGATCAGCTTGCCGTCCCGCACGTGCAGCAGCTGACCGCAGCCAACCGCGCAATAGGGGCAGACAGATGGGACCATCCGGGTCCGCTCCAGCTTCCAGCCGAGCGGAACGGTGGCGCCGTGAAGCGTCTTGGGATCCAGGCCCAGTGCAAGCAGGCTGGCGAGCGAGGAGCTGCCGGCGGCCAGGCCGGCGCGGGCGAGGAATTGACGTCGGGAAAGCTCGGTCATGTTAGGCCGTGTTCATAGAGGAGTCGGTTGATGTTTATCAACTTAGCAATCGGGCGGGGGTGGCGCTTGAACCCCCATGCTCCCCAGATCGGGGGATGGGCCCGTCGCACCCTACTGCTTTAGGGCGACCGGCAAGGCCTTCAGGAACCGGAGCATGTCGGACGTTCGCTCGAACACCCGGACGTCCGGGCAGGTAAGCGCGAGTTGTCGGGGGAGCAGCTTCAGATCGAGGTGCGGCCATCGGGGGTTGTCCAATTGCAGCGCGGCCGCAGGCGCCCCGACCCGCGAGCAGAAGGCCCGCAGCTCGTCCACGTCGTTCGTAGTGGACAGGACGTGCGACCAACCTCGGGCCCAGATGTTCTCCCGATCCATGACGATCATCGAGGCGCGGTCTCCAAATCGAGGACTCCCGGAGTATAATCCCTGCCATGGCGGATTCGATTCGCGATCTCTTCTTCGGCGCAGTCTCGCCCGGGCGCGAGCTGGTCGAGGCTATCGAGCCCCGGCGCTCCTTCGATGACGTGGTCCTGCCGGCCACGACCATGCGAGCCCTCAACCACGCGCTCGCCCTGGTCCGGAAGCACGACCTGATCTTTCACCAGTGGGGTCTTGCCGAGCGGCACTCGACGGGGCTCGGACTGGCGTTTCACTTTGCGGGGCCGCCTGGCACCGGCAAAACGATCTGCGCGGAGGCACTCGCTTTTGCGCTCAACCAGAAGCTTCTCGTGGTTCGCTATGCCGAGCTCGAGTCCCGCTGGGTCGGGCAGACTTCGAAGCACGTGGCGGCGGTGTTCCGGGCGGCGGGGCGCGAAGAGGCGGTGCTCTTCTTCGACGAGGCGGATGCCATTGCAGGCCGGCGGTTTACCACGATGGGCGCGGCGTACGAACGGGAGGCCAACGCGATCGTCAACGTGCTCCTGCACGAGCTGGAGACGTTTCCCGGCATTGTCATCTTTGCCACCAACCTCGCCGCCAACATCGATCCGGCCTTCGAGCGGCGAATCCGCACCCACATCCTCTTCACGATGCCGGACGTCGAGGAGCGCGCGCGGATCTGGCAGGTGCAGCTCCATGCCCGCAAGACCCCGCTGGCAGAGGACGTGGATTTCCGCGCTCTGGCCGAGAAGTACCCCCGCAGCGGCGGCGATATCAAGAACGCGGTCCTGAAGGGGGCCCAGATCGCCACGGTGGAGCCCGGTCCCGATTCCGACAAGCGGATTCACCAGCGACACTTCGTGCAGGGCATGGAGGAGGTCATCGCCGGCGAGTCGGTCATGTCGCAGTCTCTCTTCGACGACGCTCCTGCCATGGCCGGAGGAGGCGTGATGGAGCGGGTGGTGGAGAGTCAGGAGGAGCTGCGGGGCGAGCTCGCGCTGCTGGCCGAGCGGGTGGACGGACTCGCGGCCGACCCGTCTACGTCGGCTCGCCTCATTGCGTCGTTCACGACCGCCCGCAGGCACAAGGATCTCGTTCTGGTGGCTCTGGCGCTTGCCGCTATGGCATTGGCCATCGCAGCACTGGCGGCCGCCCTCCTGGGAGGCTCAGCGTCGCCGTAACCGCACGTCCTCGCTCCGGATGTTATCTCCCACCAGCAGTACCAGGAGACGGGTCTCGTATCCTGGGGCCGTTACCCGGACATACTGAGTCCGGCAGTTGTCCACCAGCGCCAGATCGAAGCGGAAACGATATTCGCCATTGTCGTCGGTGAATGCGACATAGGGTGCGCCCAGCATCTGGAGCTGCGCCCCGGCCAGGGGTAGCCCGCTGTCCTTTTTGAAGATTCGCCCCACTACGGTCCCGAGGGTCGGGCCGGCCGCGGAATCGCTCGGCGTCACCGGATGGGGCACGCACCGTTCAGGATTGTCGGGTAGGTACGCCTCCATGGGGCGAGTGGCCTGCGGACCCGCTCCCGGTGCGGTTCGGAGACGCGGCCGGCCAAAGATGCGTCTCGCCTCCGACTCGAGCGTCGCCGTGGCGGCCTCCGGCGCCACCTGCCTCGGCAGGGACGTCTGAGTAGATGCCTCGCCCTTTGCCGGGCGGGGATCGTCCGAGTCGCTTCCTTTGGAACGAGCGGCCTCCGGTGGCGCGTTCGGCTCCGGCTCGGGTTCCCTCTGCGGCTTGGCCGGAGGAGGGGCTACGGGTGTCCTGGGAGGCGCTGGGCGAGCAGGCTCGACCGGCGGCACGTAGATCATATCCACGTGTCTGGCCGGTTCGGTTGCGTCGGTGGAGCGCTCCGGCGCCACCTCAGCCGACCGGCGCGACAGCTCCACCGCGGCGGCGATGAGCAGCAGGTGCACTGTGGCACTGACCGACATGGGAATCCAGTTTCGCCGCACCGCGTTCCTCGAAAAGGTCCTGAACCGATGTTCAAGATAGCCCGTCGTGAAGCCGCTCTGGCCTGCCGGGGAGGCGGAGGGTGGCAATGGATCTGACTGCCTGGGAGCCGCATCAGGCCGCCATGTGGGCCTATCACCAGGGAGATCACGACGCCGCGATCGTGGTCTACGACGACTTCGAGCGCGACGAAATTCCCATCTCCTACTTCTTTCGCGGCCCCGAGCAGTTTCCCTCAGTGGAGCGCCAGGCGCTCGCCCTCTGTCGGGGCCGGGTGCTCGACGTGGGTGCGGGCTCCGGGTGTCACTCCCTCGCCCTCCAAGACCAGGGACTCGAGGTCACCGCGATCGAGGTCCTCCCCGACCTGGTGGATATCCTGCGCGAGCGGGGGGTGCGGGATGCCCGCATGGCAACCTGGATGGACGTGGATGCCGGCCAATTCGACACCGTCTTCATGATGATGAACGGCCTTGGTCTCGCTGAAACCCTGGACGGTCTGCGGGAGTTCCTCCAGAATGCACGCAGGCTGGTGCGGCCTGGCGGTCAGGTACTGGCCGACTCGACCGATGTGCGGGTTCGGATGGACCGGGAGGCAGCGCGCAGCGGAACGCTCGTGCGTCCCGATGGTCGTTACGTCGGAGAGCTTCACTTCCAGCTCGAGTTCGAGGGCCGGAAAGGTCCCCCGTTCGGCCAGCTCTACGTAGATCCGGAAACCCTTCGGCGCTATGCGCTTGAGGCCGGCTGGGGGTGCGAGATCCTCCTCGAACCGGACGAATACGGCCACTTCCTGGCCCGGCTCACCCCGTAGCGCCGTTTCATGCCGGTAGCGGGTCGCCTGCGTGCCAATCGGTTGCCGTCAGCCGGCTGAGCAGTCCGAGCACGGCGCGGCGGTCCTGGTGCACCGCCAGCACGAGAAGGTCTCCAGGACGGGCCCAGGCCAGCGCCTCCCGCACTCCATCTATCTCCGGCCCTACCCGGGAGATGGCCGCGTCCGGGGCACCGAGCCGGGAAAACTCGTCTGCCAACAGGGCGGGCACTTCACCGGGTGCGCGGCCCCGCAGGTACTGATCCATCTCGTTCACCACCACGCGGTCCGGCTGCAACGTCCACGCGGCACGAGCCAGCTCGCGGATGGCTTCGTCGTTGCGGTCTCCCGCCTGACCCAACAGGACCAGACGGCGGCGTGCGGGGAATGTTTGGGCGACGCTGACCAGGGCCGCCATTCCGTGAGGATTGTGGGCGTAGTCGAGCAGGATCCGCGCACCACCGAGCTCGAGGAGATTGGCCCGTCCAGGGTTGTCGGCGACCTCGCGACCAAACCGTTGCAATGCCTGAGCTATCGGCCCAATCCCGATACCGAGAGCAGTGGCGCCTGCCACCGCCGCCAAAGCGTTGGCGACATTGTGCCTGGCCGTGCCTCCGAAGGTGATGGGGACATCAACCAGTGCGACCACGACGCTGCGATGCTTGCCCTGAGCGAGCACGATCCGGCCGCCTTCCTCCACCACGGCGGTTCCGCCGGCGTCGACGTGTCTCTTCGCGACTGTGGATGCTGGATCGAGCGAGAACCAGATGAGGGGGGCCGGAATCCGGCCGCTACGCTCCACCAGCAACGGATCGTCGGCATTCAGCACCAGAGTCCCGCTCGTCCCCAGTGCCTTGGCCACGACTAGCTTCGTCTCGGCAAGATCGGCCAGGCTCTCGACCCCGAACTCCCCCAGGTGGTCCGCCGCAACGTTGGTGATCACCGCGACATCCGCCCGATACACCGGGAGCCCCCGCCGAAGGATGCCACCGCGCGCGGTCTCCAGGATCGCGGTCTCCACGTCGGGGCTGCGGAGCACCACCCGGGCGCCGCTGGGTCCGGAGAAGTCTCCCTCGACGAGGAACGTGCTGCCGACGGTGACTCCATCGGTCGAGGTCATACCGGGCGTACGGTCCGCGGCCGCGACCATGGCCCCGAGCAGGCGCACGACGGTGGTCTTGCCATTGGACCCGGTAACCAGTGCCACCGGGATATCGTGGATCCCCGACCAATCCACCGCCCCGGCGTTGGGGAGCGATTCGGCCGGCCACACGGTTGCCCCCACCCCCGAGCCGGCCGAGACCTGGTCCTCACCTATGAGGAAGGTCAGGCCTCGCGCCCGGGCGGCATCGTGGAGCACAACCAGCGCGGGGTTTCGCTCCGCCGCGATGGTCTTCCTTAGCGCAGCAACCTGATCCTCGAACACGACCGCGGGCCCCAGGCCGAGCTCGCTCACGGCGAGCGCCCACGCAGCTTCGTTGACGTCTGTGGCCGCATAGAGGCAGTCTACCGGCGCGCTGAAGGCAAGGCTGACTCCTCCGGGGAAGCGCCGGCAGGCGACCTCCTCACCGACCCACCCGACGGCCTGAAGCAGCCGGCCGGCCGCCCGCCGCCATGCGGGAGCGGCGCGGTCGGCGTCTGAATCCTCCAGGCTGATATCGAGTATTGCGCCGGGACGGTCCAGCAACAGGCTCGGCCCGGTGAGTCGGCGGGAATCGAGAACCTTCATGGCCGGACTAGTCGGCGTGCTCCTCTCGGGCCAGGCGTACGCCGCGGGAGTCGCGGACGAACTCCCGGCGCCGGTCCTCCAGCATCGGCACGGCCAGGGCGGCCACCACCGGCTCGGGGCGGGAGATGCGCGGCCGCTCGTCAATCCGCGGGGTCGCCTCTGGCCGGAACTGAATCACCTGCTTCCAGGTCCGAGTGATGGCATCGCCGAAAATGAGTAGCAGGTCCCCCGGATCGGCTTCACGGAGTGCCGTGTCCACCGCCACCGTTTCCTCGGGAATGACCAGGATCTGCTCGGCCGGCACGCCGCTGCCCAGGAGCGCCTCGCGCAGGAGGTTGGGCACCTCGTCTGAACTGCGACCCCGGAGCTGGTCGTCCCGGCGGCAGATATAGCGGGCGAAGCGCCCCGCCGCGATCCGGCCGATCTCGAGAATATCCTCGTCACGACGGTCACCCGGGCCCGCTAGCACCACCAGCCGTCTCCCGGTGACCTCGAGCCGATCCACTAGGTCGCACATCGCCTGGATAGCGGTGGGGTTGTGACCGTAGTCCAGGATCACTTTGAACGAATGCTCGTCGTAGATGTTCATCCGGCCCGGAGCCTGGAAGAACGTCGTGTCGAAGGTACGGAGGCCGTGACGAATGTCCTCCAGCTTCAGCCCCATGCTGAACGCCATGGCCGCCGCGAACATCGCGTTCTGCACGTTGTGCATGGCCCGGCCTTCCAGCGTCGCCGGGATCAGGTGGGTCCAGAGCAGCGGGATGTGGGCGCCACGATCATAGATCGTGATCATCTGGCCCTTGATCCCGGATTCGAGGACCATGCCGCGTCCGCCCGCCTGGATGTGCTCGCCCACCAGCTCGTGCGTGGGGTTCATCGTGACGTAGCAGAGGTGCTTTGCCTCCGTGTAGTCAGCCATCTTGAGACAGAGCGGGTCGTCGGCATTCAGGATGGCCGTGTCGCGCGCGACTTCGACCACGATGCGCTTCACCTCGGCGAGCTGCTCCAGGGTGCCGATGCCTCTGAGCCCCAGATGATCGGCCTTCACATTGAGCACCGCGCCGACGTCGCAGTGTCTCACGCCCATGCCCGCCCGGAGCAGCCCGCCCCTCGCGATCTCCAATACGGCGACGTCGACCGAGGGATCGCTCAGCACCATCCGGGTCGCCACCGGACCGGTCATGTCACCCGGCACCGTGCGCTGCCCGTTGATGTAGACCCCGTCGGTGGAGGTGAGGCCCACATGATGACCTGCCAGCTTCTGGATGTGGGCCAGCATACGAGCCGTCGTCGTCTTGCCGTTGGTCCCGGTGATGGCCGCTATCGGGATCCGGCTCGGCGTGCCCGGCGGAAACAGCATGTCCAGGGCGCGGCCACCCACATCCCGCGGTGTTCCCTCGCTCGGTGCCATGTGCATCCTGAACCCGGGAGCCGCGTTCACCTCGCAAATGGCTCCGCCGACCTCCTTGTAGGACTCGGTGATGTCGGTGGAGAGGAAATCCACCCCGCCCACGTCGAGGCCGAT
>DASYVW010000489.1:0-2977 GCA_035936675.1 Gemmatimonadales bacterium | reverse complement strand
GAGCACCAGCCGGCCGGCGTCGATCTCGGGCTGAACTGAGCTTCGCCCACGCTCGAGCTGCCCCAGGATCTGGCCAGAGGCCTCAGCCGACGCAGCGAGAAAGCACACGCTGCCCGGGCGCAGTCCCTCGAGCAGAAACTCCACGGCCAGCTTTGTCCTCCCCGCATCGTTTCCATATAGAGCGCAGAGATGAGTCCCGATGGTCACCGGAATGCCGGCGATGACGGTGTGCTGCCGGCGGTCCGAAGGCTGGGATCGAGGAGGGGGGTCGGTGACCGGCTGGGCCTCCATAAAGGCCAGCAGATCGGCGCGGCGGAAGCGGCGCTCCCGCTTTCCACCCACCCGCATGCAGGCGAGCTGACCCGAGTTGGTCCACCGCCGGAGCGACGTCTCGCTCACCCCAAGGAAGGCGGCCGCCAGCTTGATGTCGAGCAGGTCCTCCGAATCGCTCATCGCAACCTCCTGGGCCCGGCGCGACGGAAAGCGACTAAACGGCATTCTATCCATTGCTAGTCTCTGTTGCCTGACTTGACCAGTAACGCACAACAAAGTATATAAAGGTTGACCTTCGGCCAAGAGGTGCGTCACAACATGTCAAACCGAATCAACGGCCGCAAGCCGGACGCCCGACTCAGGGTCCTCCTGCTAGAGACCTCCCCCGAAACTCAAGCGTTGATAGCCGGCGAGCTGGAGCACACCGGGCTGCCGGTGCACTGTGTGCGGGTCGACAGCGAAGCGGCCTTCATCGGATCACTCCGGAGCCTCGCCCCCGACCTGATTCTCGCGACTCCTAGCCTACCGGGGTTTGATGTGACGGCGGCCTTGCGAGTCGTGCAGGCATTACGTCCCACCGCCCCCGTGATCGTGGTGGCGGAGGCGCTCGACCATCAGACGGCCGTCACCTGTCTCCGGGCCGGTGCCGAAGACGTGGTGCTGACGGGCAACTTGAGGCGCCTCGGGCCGCTCACCCGGCGCGCCCTCTCGGTACGGCAGCCACTCAAGCGGCTGACCCGGCGCCAACTGGAAGTGTTGCGGCTGGTGAGCGAGGGACAGACCACCCGGCAGATGGCAGAGTGGCTCAAGGTGAGCGCAAAGACAGTGGAGACCCATCGAGGCGCCATGACAAAGCGGCTGGGGATCCGGGAGGTCGCCCGCCAGGTGCGGTACGCTGTCCGGGTGGGACTGGTTCCCGCGGGAGATCCGGCCGAGGGTGTGCTCCGCCCGAAAGCCGACGAAGAGGATAAGGTTGCGGTGATCGCGGCCTGATCCTGCTCAACGCGGGGGAGGGAGCGGTTCCGCTTAGACTGCGGCGTCGGAGTTTAGCGCGACTGAGCTCTGTTTGCGTCAAAACCTGGGGAAAGCTGGCGCACATTCCAGTACTGGTAAACTGTACCAGTACCCACATTCCTCTCTTCATGGCTCGAACTTGACATGAGAGAGGTGAAACCGTCTCTCAGGGGTGATAGTGGGCCAGTTTGACCCACTACCCTCAGGGGTTCCCCGATGGCCCGTCAGACGCTGCCCGTTTATGTTAGGGATAGCGGGCCCCCCGCCCGCGATGTGGGTTCATGCTGACATCACCGCCGCTTGGCCTTCGAGTCCTGCTACTCACAGCTGATCCATGTGATGCAGACCTGATCAGGCGCGCTGTCGAGCGCACCAATTTCCGCAATACGGTAGTCCGGGTCGATACCGGAGCGACATTCGTGCGCGCGTTGGAGGTATTCGAGCCCGACGTGATTCTCTGCGGCCACGGGGTGGCCGACTTGACGGCCGCCGGCGCGCTGCAGCTGGCGCAGGCCCGCCTGCCGGCCTCGCCATTCCTGCTGCTGGCCGACACGTTCGAGCAGAGCGATTGTGATTGTTTGAAGATGGGTGCCTGGGACTTCATCCTCCGATCGAACCTCTCCAGCCTCCTTCCCGCCATCAACCTGGCCATGGAGGCGTGCACGCCCTTGCGGAAGCTATCAAGACGTCAGCGTGAAGTGCTCCAGATGCTGGCAATGAGTTGCTCGACCAGGGAGATCGCACGCCGGTTGCGTCTGAGCGTCAAGACCGTGGAAACCCATCGTGCTGCCGTCATGAAGCGCCTGGAGATTCACCAGGTCGCGAATCTGGTTCGCTACTCCCTACGCGTTGGCTTAATTCAGCAGGAGCAGCCGCGAGATCTCGAACACGCAGTGGCGTAGTCGACCCCCCCCAGAGGATCCGAGGCCTACCAGCTACCCGTGCTCTTCCGTAGTCCGCTACATGAAACCGCTCGTCATCGCCCGCAATCCCGGCGCATCGTCGAGAGCGGCGAAGCACCGCGAGTGTCTTTGGATTTGGCGATCCAATAAATCGAAGTCGGCCAGGGCGGCGATTTCGGGTTATTTCTAGGGACTTGTCCCGATGGCCGGCTCGACTCCACTTGCTTAGCGTTGCGTACACCCATGCACAATCAGCCGTTACCGCTGCTCAGGATCT
This sequence comes from Gemmatimonadales bacterium, assembly GCA_035936675.1. GTDB lineage: Bacteria > Gemmatimonadota > Gemmatimonadetes > Gemmatimonadales > GWC2-71-9 > CAVVWJ01. The sequence goes on along the minus strand of DASYVW010000489.1, from coordinate 511 downwards.
TGCTCCTCGAGGATGATCCGCGCGACGCGGATCTCGTGATCCACGCGCTCGAGCGCGTGGATACCCGATGTACGGTGCTGCGAGTCGACCGCCGGCAGGCGTTTGCCGCCGCGCTCGACACATTCATTCCCGACGTGGTTCTTTCCGATCACGCCATAGCCGACTTCAACGCCCTCGACGCGCTTCGACTCACTCAAGCCCGCCTCCCTGAAGCTCCCTTTCTGCTCGTGGCCGGAGCGTTCGAGCAGTCCACCACGGAATGCTTACGGTCCGGAGCCACGGACTTCATCCGCAAGTCGGAGCTCAACCGCCTGGCCCCGGCTATCGTGACGGCCGTGAAGCTGCGCGAGTCACTGCGGCGTCTCTCCAGGCGCCAGCGTCAGGTGTTGCAGATGCTCGCCGTGGGGTGCTCCACCCGCGAAATCGCCCGACGGCTGCGCCTGTCCGTCAAGACCGTGGAGACCCACCGGGCGCAGGTCATGCATCGCACCGGTATTCACGATCTGGCCGG
>DASYVW010000488.1:0-3487 GCA_035936675.1 Gemmatimonadales bacterium | reverse complement strand
CGAAAGTCGGTGAGCCAGCCGTAGCCGATGATGCCCAGCAGGATGACCCAGAGGCCGGGGAGACCGAGCGGGATGAGCACCAGCCCGACGAGACCGCCGGCGACGAGGAGGAGAACGGGCGGAAGGTCAGCAGACATGATTTGATGGCTATGGGCTCAATTGTCACCCGCATGGTGCCTCGCTTCAGCGGCACCGCGGGGGTCAACCCGCATCTCCACGGCCGTCACTTCGAGAGCTGCTTCCACGCCTTGCGCAACAGCTTCCGCGTGCCCTTGTAGCTCAGCCGTTCCAGCGCCTCGTCCAGTCCGCACCAGGCTCTCGAGCGCCCGTCCTCCGGCGGCCCCGTCTCCCGGGTGAGCTCGGCCAGGAAGTACTCGACCCGCGCTTTGACGCCGAGAAAGCTGTACTCCAGCACGCCGGCGGGCCCGATCAGCTTTCCCACCACACCGGCCTCTTCCTTCGCCTCCCTCAGTGCGGCAGCCTCCGGCGTTTCACCCTTCTCGATTTTGCCCTTGGGGAAGATCCAGCTGCGGGGATTCCGCTTGGCAGTGACCAGCAGGACCTTCGGCTCCTTGGTATCGAACCGGACGAAGATCGCGCCGCTTTGGCCGATGTCAGGCAAGCTGGGCCTCGATTACGCCGCCCTGAGCGCGGCACCGCTCGCTGCCGCAACCGTGACCTTGGCCATCTGATCACCTCCGGAGGAAGGCTACTTCAAGCTAATGGGCTATGGGCTATGGGCTATGGGGCTATGGGCAAATCAGAAAGCTTGTCATTCTGAGCTAAGCGAAGGATCTCTTGATTTGCGAATGGCAAAAAAAGTAAGAGGTGAAAGGTGAGATCACTACACCCCTCACCTCTCACCTCTTACCTCTTACCTCTTACCTCTTACCTCTTACCTACTAGCGAACGCTAACCCCCGCTTCCTTCAGCACCAATAGCTCGCCCTCGAGGACCTCGGGCTTGCCGAGCTGATCCTTCATGGGATCCTTCTGAACGAATTCCGCAGCCCGCCGGGTGGATTCGGCTGCGCCGTTTCTGTCTTCGAAGATGCTGATGGTGACGAGGTCCTTGTTGCCCACGTTCACCACTCCGTAGGTGTGAAAGCCCCGGATCTCCTGAACTATGGGGGTGAATTTCTCCTCGATCCGGTTCTTCAGGCCGTCAATGGTTTGCTTGGTGGTGCCTGTCTTCGGGGTATACCGGCGAATAGTCGCGTACATGGCTTCCTCCTGGTTGACGCCTGGCTCGACCGGCCGGATGGGTGTGGAAAAGCGAAAAACCGGCGGAGCAGGACCTTGCTCAGCCGGTTTCGCGATTGGCTCCACCCCGTGCTTGGGCGACCAGTGAAACTGCCGCACGGGGCTTCATTGCATCTGAGAGAGAACCCGCACTATAAAACCGGGACCCCGGATGTCAACCCCGTTATGAGCCAGGACCTTTCGCGACGGGCCAGAGTCCCCGAGGGAGACGACCTGAAGACGAGCGGGTTACTGGTCTGTGATGCACGGCACTCGCAACATGGGCTACCCCACAGCGTTTCCTGGGCGTTGCGTCACATCGCTTTTCTATCCAGACGTTAGTTTGTGCGCGAAGAGATTGTGGGTGGCTTCAACCCGGCTCAGGTGATGTATGGCAAAGGTCTCCCCCTGGTATTCCATCCGACAACGCGACTCGAGCGTCTTTCACGATAACGACCAATGCCCCGAGGCCAATCTTATCGAGCCGAAGTACCGTAAGTGGGGCCGTCGTTGTCGGGCGCAATGCCCTACGTGCGCCAAGCTGGCGGCCTCCGGCGCGCTGAGTGAATGGCGCGGCTGAGCCCAGTCATTGCGAGACGCGAAGCGTCGAAGCAATCCCGACGCTTGGGATGCGGAGCCGCCGGATTGCCACGCCGGCCACGGCCGGCTCGCGATGACTTAGCGCGGGAACGCCTCCGGCAGCCCGCCATCTACGGTGAGGATATCCCCGGTCGTGAAGCGGAATTTGTCGCTCGCAAGCAGCACCGCCAAATCCGCCACCGCCTCGGGCGGGATCAGCGTCGCACCCATCAGGTTCCGGCTCCGATACACCTCCAACTGCTCCTCCTCCGACACCCCGCGACTCGCCGCCCGCTCCCGCACGAACTCAAGAAACAGCGGAGTCTCGATCTGGTCGGCGTTGATCGCGTTCACCCGGATCCCGTCGCCGCCGAGCTCCACCGCCGCTACTCGGAGCGCCTGTAACAGCGCGGCCTTGCTCCCGCCATAGGCCACCGCGTCCCGTCCTGGCACCAGCGCCGCCTTCGACACCGAGGCCACGATCGACCCGCCCAGCCCCTGCCGCCGCATCACCGCCGCCGCTCGTCCTATGGCTGCGACGGCGCCGAGATAATGAACCTCGAGCTGGAGCTGGAGATCCTCCCGCCGGATCTCGGTGATCGGGGCGAAGCGAGGCGGCATCCCCGCGGTGTAGAACAGGCAGTCGAGCCCGCCGAACTCGAGCACCGTTTGGCGAAACAGCGCGTCCAGGCTCGCGTCGTCCCGCACATCGGTCGCCGCCGCCACCGCTCGGCCGGGAAACTTGGCCGCGACCTCCTTTGCCACTTCCTCCGACATCGCGCCGTCCAGATCCGCCACCACGACGTGGGCACCCTCCTCGGCGAACCGCCGCGCGGCGGCCTTCCCAATCCCGCTGCCGCCGCCGATGATGACCACGACATGACGAGGCAGCAGCTTGGTCGCCCGCTCCTTGGCGACCTGTTCCTCCACCTTCCGCCGCTCCAGCGGCCAGTGCTCGAACTCGAAGACGTCCTTCTCCGGGATGAACTCGAAACGATCTAGTGCCTCCGCATTGACGATGCTCTCGAGCGTCGCGCGATAGCAGAGATTGGCGGTGACCGCGTTCTTCTTGTCGCTGAATGCCGTGATGACACCGAGGCTGGGGGCGAGGACCACCTTGGCCCAGTCGTCGAGGGGGCGCTCCCCTGCGCTGGCGTGGCGCCGGTGGTACTCCTCGTACTCGGCGCGGGCCGCCTCGAGCTGACTCCTGATGTTGGTGGCGATCTGGTCGGCGGATGGGAAGGTCCCTCGCTGCGCTCGGGATGAGGAGTCCTCTTTGAGCCAGACTGGCAGCCGGCCGGCGCGAAGGAGGTGCTCCGGGGTCGCCATGCCGCGCCGGGCCAATTCCGACATTCGATCGTCGCCCAAGATAGCGAGTACGTCGTCCGCATCGTCGTAATGGAGAATTACTCGCTCCGGCTTGCTCAGCGCTCCGCGAATGACAGGGAGCATGATCTCGGCGATCTTCCTTCGCTCCTCCGCTGTCCGCCTGTCCGCCTGTCCGCCCGTCCGCCCGCGACGCTTTGTCGCCAGATACTTGTCTATGCGACCGGTCACCTCCACCAGTCGCGCATGGCATTCCTCCGCATCGTCGCCCCACACGACCAGGCCGTGATGAGCCAGGGTAAGACCTATTGCTTGGGCCGGTATCTGTCCGCCCGTCCGCC
>DASYVW010000487.1:0-1738 GCA_035936675.1 Gemmatimonadales bacterium | reverse complement strand
CCGGCTTCCCGCTCATTCTGGCGCCGATGGCCGGAGTGTCCGAGGCGCCATTCCGCCAGATCTGCCGGCGCATGGGCGCGGACCTCGTGCTCTCCGAGTTCCTCTCCTCCGAAGCGATCCGCCGCCGGATCAGGACCACGCTCGAAGGGGCGGAGTTCGAGGAGGTCGAGCGACCGATCGGAATCCAGATCTATGGTGCGGATCCCAACGCCATGGCGGAAGCCGCGGGGCTCATCACCCAGCACTACCAGCCTGAACTCATCGACATCAACTTCGGCTGTCCGGTGAAGAAGGTAGTACAGCGCAACGGAGGGTCCGGCTGCCTTCGGGATCTGGACCTCGTAACGCGGATCATCCGTGCAGTCATCGGCGCCACTCATCTGCCGGTAACGGTGAAGACCCGGAGCGGCTGGAACGACGAGACCCGCGACCCCGTGAGCATCGCGCTGCGGATGCAGGACGCCGGCGCCAGGGCTTTTACCCTGCACGCCCGCACCCGAACCCAGATGTTTTCCGGCAAGGCCAGTTGGGACGAGATCGCCCAGGTGGTCGAGGCGCTCGACATTCCGGTGATCGGGAACGGCGACCTCGAGACCGCAAGCGATATCGTTCGTATGCGGGAGCACACCGGCTGTGCGGGCGCGATGATCGGCCGAGGCGCCTTCGGCAACCCGTGGTTGTTCCGTGACGGGCAGGCCCTGCTTGCCGGGCGGCTGCCGCCACCGGCTCCGGATGCGGCCGAGCGCTTTACCATCGCGCTCGAGCACGCCCGGCTGGCCATTCGGCTCCAGGGCGACACCCGTCGCACCGTGATGGAGTTCCGCAAGCACCTGGGCTGGTATACCCGCGGCCTCCACGGCTCCAGCGGGTTGCGCCAGCGCCTCTTCCAGATCGAATCAATCGGGGAAGCCGAGATGATCTTCCTCGAGTATCTCGAGCCGGTCGCCCAGGTGGCGTGAGAGCGGCGCAGCTCGAGAGCCTGCTCGCCGAGGTGGCCGCGGGTCGCCTGACACCGAGGGCGGCGCTCGATCGCCTGCGGCATCTCCCTTTCGAAGACCTTCCCTTTGCGCGAATCGATCACCATCGCTCCCTCCGCCAGGGGCAGCCGGAGGTGGTGTTCTGCGAGGGCAAGACGCCGGATCAGGTCGTCGCCATCTGTGAGCGGCTGGAGGCCGTCGACGGCACCTTCCTGGGGACACGAGCGAGCGAGTCGGTGGCCGCTCGTCTGCGGGATCGATTCCCCCGAATGCTCTGGAACCCACTCGCCCGCACCGTACACCTGCCCCCCGCCGAGCGGCCGGAGCGCGGACCGGCCACCGGCAGCATACTCGTAGCGTCGGCCGGGACCAGCGATCTTCCCGTCGCCGAGGAGGCGGCCGTAGTGGCGGAAGCGTTCGGCCATACCGTGGAGCGGTTGGTGGATGTCGGGGTGGCGGGAATGCATCGGCTCCTGGCCGCCGGGGAGCAGTTGCAGAGGGCTCGCGTGGTGATCGTCGTTGCGGGCATGGAGGGCGCCCTCCCGAGCGTTGTGGGAGGCCTGGTGGCCGCGCCGGTGATTGCGGTGCCGACGAGTGTCGGTTACGGTGCGTCCTTTGGGGGGCTGGCCGCTCTTCTGGCCATGCTGAATTCCTGCGCTGCGGGGGTCACCGTGGTGAACATCGACAACGGGTTCGGCGCTGCTGCGGCTGCCAGCAGAATCTGCCGGTCATGACCGTACGCACCGTCATCAACAGTACCG
>DASYVW010000486.1:0-2875 GCA_035936675.1 Gemmatimonadales bacterium | reverse complement strand
AGTACGCCGAGGAGGCGGGGCTCGGTGAGCCCATAGGGAAGTATCCGCTTCCAGAATGCTACCAGCAGCATGGCGGCCGCCGGAATGAGGCCGACGAAGAGCCACCGGGTGTAGGTGCGGATCCAGGCTTCGTTGGCGTCGTCGCGCAGAGGATGAACCAGGAGGAAGCCGAGGAGGCCGGCCACGGCGACACTGGTCACCAGCCAGCCGATCCAGCCCGACGGCCACTCGCCACCGGCCACGATCTTGACCAGATAAGCGAGAAGCATGAGGAGGTAAATGAAGACCAGCGGCGTCAGGATGTATTGCGCGAACACCTTGAGAACTCTGGGATAGCTGGTATCGCCGGCCAGCTCACGAAGGCCACGGGGCACCGCGGCCAGAAAGATCGCTGTGTTGATGACGAAGACCACCACCAGGTAGAGGCGGGCGTAGAGCTCGGATGGCACGTTGACGCCGAACAGCTTGTCCAGGGCCACAAGGGCGATGACCAGCCCGAAGTAGAGCACGAAGGAGAAGACAGCGGCGCGGAGGAATCCGAGGAACAGTCGCCGATTGTACTGCCAGAACGCGTTCGTCTCGGCCAGGCCGAGGAAAGGAAGCGTCGCCACAAGGAGATGGAGGCCAGCGCTGAGCTGGAAGTATCGGATCGCCTCGTGTTTCTGGTCCGGGCCGGGCCAAACCAGATAGAAGAGCACGAGGAGGGCAACGCCCGCGGCATTCAGCCCCGCTTTCCGCCCGGAAGACCACCCGCGTTCTTCGGCGAAGAGCGTGAGCGCAACCGTGAGCGCGAGTCCCAGGGCAGCGACTGCGGCAATCCGGAGCCACTCGTCCTTGCTCCCGGAATGGGTGGTGCCGATGATGGCAGCGATTGCTGCCAGGACGCCCGCCGCCATGGTCCAGGGGAAGCGAAGCACGACCTCCCTGGCGCGGTCCGCCAGAGTCACGAACGATGGGAACCGCATTGCAGCTCCATGAGTTGGGCGGGGGGCCGACAGCAATCTGCGGGGGACTGTTACGCTGGGGAAGGGCCGGCACCGAGCGGAAGGGCTCATGGGTGACTAAATTGCAGTACACCCGTGAAGCCCCGTCGAACGCTGGCACCCTTGAATGGCTCCGCGGTCACTTCCAAGGAGCGTCCTCCGTGCCCAAGCGCAATTACGGCTTCGAGAAACGGCAGAAGGAATTGAACAAGCAGCGGAAGCAGGAAGAGAAGCGTCAGCGCAAACAGGAGCGGGCAGAGGCTCCGGCCGAGAATGTGACAGTTGAAGAGACCACATCCACCCATCCACCTCTCGAGGAGTGATAGCCCGAATTCAACGCCGACACGTAGTTTTTCCTCGCTAGCGAGAAAGAAGGTTTCCACCATGCAATCTCATGTCGCTCTCATCGAGCGGTCGAACCGAAAGGATCTGAGGCAGGTCGAGGTACACTTGACTGTCACCGAGGCGGGCGCTGGGCGACAGTCCTGGAGTGGCAACTTCACCTCCCGCACCACGGACGGCATTCTCCCCAACGAGCGACTCACGTTCACCCTCGACAACGGGCAGAAGGGCCCAGCCAGGGTCAACGAGACCGCCTTCGACAGCCGGGTGCCTGAGTCGACGGTGATTCACTTCAAGGGAACCGGTCCCCTGGTGTGAGTCCGTGGCACGCCGGCGCGGCGTGCAAGGGGAACCATGATCGCCGCAGCTGGCATGGCTGGACAACCCACCAGAATGCCAAGGCTCTGCTGAAGCGGTTCGATGGTCGTTCGGCGCATCACGAAGTACGCCACCGGAACCCGTCCTAGCCGGCCTCCTGTCCACCCCGGACTCCGTCCCACCACCCACCCAGCCAATTCTCCCGTCCAGCCCTCGCGCCGGCTCCTCGATGACGCGCACCTCGACCTGATTGCTTCGTGGTCGGTTGCAATTCTCGTGGTATCTTTGTGCGTATTCGTGGACATACGGTCCCTGGTGCGGCATCGAGTCGAGTAAGGAGGCAGGCGATGAGCACGCTGGCGATCCCCCGGCCTGCGCCCGATGAGGCCGCCCCGTTCTATCAGCGCTACATCGCCGAGGTGAGGGGCGAGAACATCGCCGAGCAGCTGGCCAGCCAACTGACCGAGGTCGAGGGACTATTGGCCTCAATCGATGACACGGCGGCGCTGGCACGGTACGCGCCGGGCAAGTGGAGCATCAAGGAGGTCCTGGGCCACCTCTCCGACACGGAGCGCATCATTGGCTATCGTCTCCTGCGGATCTGCCGCGGGGATCGGACGCCGCTCCCGGGCTTCGATGAGAACGCGTATGTCCCGGCCGGCCAGTTCGACGCGCGACCACTCCGGTCCCTGGTGGACGAGTTCAGGGCCGTGCGGCAGGGCACATTGGCCCTGGTGCAGAGTGTGCCGCCGGAGCGCTGGGGTGAGCGGGGCGAGGCGAGCGGCAAAGCGGTCAGCGCGCGGGCTCTGGCCTATATCCTGGTCGGCCACGTAACCCATCACTTCGGCGTGCTGCGCGAGCGGTACGGGGTGGGCCAACCAAGGGTTCATAGCTGACTCGGCCAGCGTGTCTGCCGGCGAGCCTCGACTCATTCTCCACGGTGCATCTCGGGGCGGAGCGTCTGACGGCGGACCACTGGGACGATCTCCGGCGCATGGATCAGGACGAGCGATTCATGGCGCAGCTGGGAGGGGTGCGGGACGAGGCGGGAACCCGGGCCTATCTGGAGCGTAACCTGGCACACTGGGCTGCGTGTGGCTTTGGTTTGTGGATGCTCCGGGATCGCGACACCGGGAGGGCCATCGGACGCGCGGTGTTACGGCATCTGAATGTGGACGGAGTTGACGAGGTCGAGACCGGCTATGGGTTCCTGCCCGATCTCTGGGGTCGCG
>DASYVW010000485.1:0-2242 GCA_035936675.1 Gemmatimonadales bacterium | reverse complement strand
CGGGAAGCGATCGCACGGGCCGTTTCCGGCGGGGGCCGGGCATCCCCGCCGAGCCCGACCCGGCGCATCCTCGGCTTGCTCGAGGAGCTGAACGCGCGAGAACGGGCCCGCGGGCGGGAGCGCCTGGTCGTCCGTAGCCCGGAGCGCTCGTTCTTTCTTCGCACCGAGACCATCGACTACATCGAGGCGGCCGGAAAGTTCGTCCATTTGCACGTCGGCCGCACCGTGCATGCCTTGCGCGAGAGCATGGCAGAACTGGAGCAGGAGCTCGACCCTGCCCGCTTTCTCCGCATCAGCCGCTCGGTGATCGTGAACCTGGATCGAATCCAGGAGATCCAACCCTGGTTTCAGGGTGACTATGTCCTGATCCTGAGCGATGGCTCGAAGCTCACGTCTACTCGCGGTTACCGGGACAACATGCGGAGGTTGTTGGGGAGGTCGGCATGACGACGGCGGGGCAGCTGCTTGTTCTCCTCATGGTCATGGGGTGCGCGGGGCCGCGGCACAACGTGGGACCGGCACCGGTCGAGGCCGACGGCGTCGAGCTGACATTGAACAATCGTCATTGGCTTGACATCGATATTTTTGTGCAACACGACGGCGAGGCATCGCGGGTGACGACCGTGACCGCCTCCAGCTCACAGTCGCTCATCCTCCCATTGTGGTTGCTGGGTGAATCCAAGATCGTGCGCATCATCGCTGAGCCGGTGGGAGAGGGGGGGAGCTATACCACGGATCCGCTGCGACTGGATCAGGGACAGTCGGTAGAGGTAAACGTCGAGAGTGTGCTTTCGAGGTCGAATTACAGTGTTCAATAAAGCATTATTGGGATGAGCCGCTGCCTCCTCCACGGCCTCCCTGGAAGAGGCCAGGCCCTCCCAGCAGCCGGTACACGGCATAGACCCCACCCAGCACTAATCCACCGACAAATCCGGTTCCCCCAACCGACAGCCGTCGCTGTTGCCAGCCGGCGACCGCGGTCCGGGGAAGGAGGACCGGCTCCCCACTCCAATCGCTCTGATTTCCCTTAAAGCCCTCTACCTGAAGCACTGATAGCTCGATTCCCGCCGAATCCACCCGCAGCACCTCACCTTCCACGTGCTCCACCGCGGGCCCGATTTTGCCCGAAAGGTCTTGCGACCCTTCACTGGTGAGCTCGGCAGACACCCGGGTACCGGCGACCGGCTCCGGCGAGATGAGAGGCCGGTAGGTATAACACCCGCACAGAGCAGAGCAGACGAGCACGGCGGCTGTACGAGCTGATCTCATGGTGAACCATCCGACCGAACTGGAGAAGAGTGTTGAACACCGCCGGCCCAGGATCGGGCCGGCGAGTTGGTAAGTCGCGTCTAGTTCGCCAGCGGCGTCGAGCTCGTGTAGTTGAGCGCTGGGCATGGCGTGGGGTCGTTTCGGTTGAACCCCGTCGGTGGCACATTCGGCGTGTTCGGGTTGGCGTTGGTCTCGGTGACGCCGTAGGGAATGCGCCCGGCGATTGGGCTCGCCCCCGCATCTGCACTTCCCAGCGGTGGTGCCGGTGCAAGTGACGGCAAGCAGGTGCGCTTGTAATCGCTCCACGCCTCGATATTGAGGAACAGGGAGACGTACTTCTCTTCCATGATGTTTTGCAGCGTGGCCGCGACAGGGCCGAGCGGCGGAAAGACCACCGGAGTAGCCCCGCGCGCCCCATACACCCGGTTGGCCCGGGCAGCGTCCAGGAACGGTTGGGCTGCCGCCTGCCCACCGGTCTGAAACGCCGCTTCGGCACCAATGAGCTCATTCTCCGCGAAGGTGACCACCGGCTGACGGAAGTCACCCACGTCGATATTGACGTTGGCGAAGTTGAAGTCGGCATAACCCCCGGCCGGCGCGCCGTTGCCGGGGTCGATGCCAGGGGCCGTATTCAACCCGGTAGACCCGGCCGGTCGGAATCCGAAGAAATCGGTCGGAGCTCCGGCCGTTCCTGCTGGAGGGATGAAGTAGAAGTTCAAGCGAGCGGCGTCTTCGACTCCCGCAGCGATCCGTCGTTTCAGGATCTCGATGATTGCGGCGCCGGGGGCTATGTCCTGTCTGGTGGCATAAAATTGAAGCCAGATGTTGTTCCCGTTCGGCGTGGCGTCGTGGAACCAGTTGAAGTCATTCGCCGGTGTGCTGATTCCCAGCGGGACCTCGGCCAGCGCGTTGGCATAATTGGCCGGATCAACCTCCGCCAGATGCATGTAGTATCGCGCCTTTAAGGTGTGAG
>DASYVW010000484.1:0-1674 GCA_035936675.1 Gemmatimonadales bacterium | reverse complement strand
GGTCTCGGGGAGACCCGCCGAGATTTCTCGTCCTCGGGTCCCGGCTTTCGCCGGGATGACGGGAGTCCTCACAGCTTCACCCCCTCCCCCATTCCGGGCTGCATGTTGACCACTGCGTCCTGCGGGCGGCGGCGATTCTGCTCCGAGACGTTTTGCGGCCTCAGCCCGCTGCGGGTCCGGTGGGTGAGGACGATCGCGCCGATCATCGCCACCAGCAGGACAAGCCCGGCGCCCTCGAAGACGTAGAGGTAGCGGGTGAAGAGGACCCGGCCGAGCGCCTCGATGTTCGGGATGTTCGGATCGGTCGGAGCGCCGCGCACCCCGCCGCCGAGCGCTCCGGCATTCCATGCCATGACGGCGAAGAAGATCTCGACGAGCAGGACCAAAGCCAAGCCGAAGCCGAACGGCCAGTAGCGCGCCACTCCGGCGCGAAGGGTGGCGAAATCGACGTCGAGCATCATCACCACGAACAGGAAGAGCACGGCGACTGCTCCGACGTAGACGATCACGAGCAGCATCGCGATGAATTCGGCGCCCAGGATCAGGAACAGCCCCGCCGCATTGAAGAAAGCGAGGATCAGCCACAGCACCGAATGGACCGGGTTGCGCGACAGGATCGTCATCACTCCGCTGGCGATGACCAGCGTGGCGAAGAGGTAGAAGGCGAAGGCTTCGATCATGACTCCTCCGTCATCCCCGCGAAAGCGGGGATCCCGCTGTCTTGCTGGCACACGAGAAGAAGCGGGATTCCCGCTTTCGCGGGAATGACGGGGATGATTCGGGAGGCGTTCATTTCAGACGGCCCGGCGCTTAGCGGTAGGGGGCATCGGCGGCAAGGTTGGCCGCGAGCGACCGCTCCCATTTGTCGCCGTTGGCGAGCAGCTTGGCCTTGTCGTAGAGCAATTCCTCTCTCGTCTCGGTCGCATATTCGAAATTCGGCCCCTCGACGATGGCGTCGACCGGGCAGGCTTCCTGGCAGAGGCCGCAATAGATGCACTTCACCATGTCGATGTCGTAGCGGGTGGTCCGGCGGCTGCCGTCCTCCCGGGGCTCGGATTCGATGGTGATGGCCAGCGCCGGACACACCGCTTCGCACAGCTTGCAGGCGATGCAGCGCTCCTCGCCGTTCGGATAGCGGCGAAGGGCGTGCTCGCCGCGGAAGCGCGGGCTGAGCGGGTTCTTCTCGAACGGATAGTTGATCGTCGCCTTGGGCTTGAAGAAATATTTCAAGGTGAGCGCGTGCGCCTTCACGAACTCCCAGAGGAGAAAGGATTTGATCCAGTGGGCGATCATGCTCATTGCTTTGTTTTGCCTTCCACCTTGGCCGCAGTCGTGCAAAAACCGAGGCCTTCCAGTTGCCAAATCGTTGGCACCCCAGGCGTAAGTTTGTGGGAAGCCAGCAGCCTGATATATCCCTTCTTGCCGGGCTCCATGAAATCCATCTGCACTTTGTAATGGATTTGTGGCGTCTTGATCTCAAACCAATAACTCCCGTCGCGACGAGACGACCAGTCCCAGCCCGCAACCCCGTTTGCAGACACCGATCGCGGTCCTGATATACGTAAAGCTACCGGACGCGTGACCATGTAATCGTGCGATTTGGGAATATTCGGCTTATCGAATTGTCCTGAGATCATGAAGTCCTTGCTTACGGCGGAACGCAAATTACAAGTC